>DQVH01000036.1 GCA_015661855.1 Desulfurococcales archaeon | reverse complement strand
TACAAGCCCATATAAACTAAAGGCTTTACAACAACAGGAACAGGCTAAATCTGAAAAACAATCATAGGGTGAAGTAGATGGGGTTCACAACACGTGAATTAAAGTGGGGGGTAGCACACATATACAGTTCACTCAATAACACAATAATCCACATAACAGATCTCACAGGAGCAGAAACAGTATCAAGAGCTTCAGGAGGTATGGTAGTAAAAGCTGATCGTGAAAAGCCTTCACCCTATGCTGCTATGCTAGCTGCATCAAGAGTAGCTCAGGAAGCAATGGACAAGGGTATAAATGCAATACACATTAAAGTACGTGCACCAGGAGGCCACGGACCTAAAACGCCGGGTCCTGGAGCACAAGCAGCAATAAGAGCATTAGCTAGAGCGGGCTTCATCATAGGTAGAATTGAAGATGTAACACCCATACCCCACGATACTACAAGAAGACCAGGTGGTAGGAGAGGTAGAAGAGTCTAAAAATGGTGGACATTAATGGAGGTTAGCATACTAGAGTACAGTGATAAATATTTAAAGGCTCTAGTGAGAAACGTACCACTACCATTAATAAATGCACTGAGAAGAACAATAATAGCTGAAGTACCAACAATGGCTATAGACGAAGTCCTATTTATAGATAATACTTCAGCTTTATACGATGAAATAATAGCTCATAGACTTGGACTAATACCCTTAAAAACAGATCTTGATAGATATAAAATGCCAGAAGAAGTTGGATGTAAAGATATAACACAATGTAGAGAGGTAGCAGTACGACTAATATTAGATGTAGAAGCTAAAGACGATATAAGAGTTGTATACTCTGGAGACTTAAAATCAGAAGATCCAGAGATAACTCCAGTATCAGATAAAATACCAATAGTAATTTTATCCAAAGGGCAGAAAATAGCATTAGAAGCTTATGCAAGACTTGGTAGAGGTAGAGAGCATATTAAATGGTCACCTGTATCAGTAAGTGTATTCAAATATCTACCCAAAATCGAGGTAAACCTTGAACTATGTACCTACTGTGGTGAATGTGTGAAAGCATGCCCTAGAAAAATATTTAGTATAGAAGGAGATAACATAAAGATAGGTAACATAATTAATTGTATTCTATGTAGAGCTTGTGAAGAAGCATGTCCAACTAAAGCTATAACTGTCTCGTGGGAGTCAGATTCATTCGTATTCTACATTGAATCTACAGGAGCACTTCCATCAAAAAGGATAATAGTTGAAGCATTCAAAATACTTAAAAACAAGCTACTACAATTACAGAAAAAAGTAATGGAGGCTACCAAGTAATGGTGAAAAGGACAGGGCCAACAAACATAGTCTTACGTAAAACTATAAGGCTATTAAGGAAGATAGCTAGGGAAAATAAGGCACCAATCTGGAAAGATATAGCAGAACGACTTGAAAGACCTCGTAGACAAAGAATAGTAGTAAACATAAGCAAAATAAATAGGTATACTAAAGAGGGAGATGTAGTAGTAGTTCCTGGAAAGGTTTTAGGTATGGGTTCACTTAACCATCCAGTAACAGTAGCAGCTATAGCATTCTCCTCCTCAGCTATAGAAAAGATAGTGAAAGCTGGTGGTAAATGCCTACATATAGCAGAGCTAGCACTAAATAACCCTAAAGGCTCAAATGTAAAGATAATACAGTGAGAGGTGATATAAGATTACACTTAAAGGCATAAATTTAGAGAAAGCGAGAATAATAGATGCAACAGGTTTAATCCTAGGTAGATTAGCAAGTATTGTTGCAAAAAGACTTTTACAAGGTGAGACAATAATAATTGTAAATGCAGAGAAAGCTGTAATTAGCGGTAAACCTAAGATGATCATAGATTCATATAAACTCCTATTTGAAGTTAGAACCCTACGAAACCCCTATAAACATAAGATAAAGAGGCCTAGAAACCCCATATCAATAGTTAAACGGACTATTAGAGGAATGTTACCTATAGATAAACCTAAAGGTAGAGAGGCATTTAAGAGATTAAGAGTATTCATAGGTGTTCCACCTGAACTAGCTAATAGAGAGTTTGAAACACTACCTGAAGCTCATGTATCCCGTATTGCCCATAAATATATGACTGTATATGATCTAGCTATACAGTTAGGGTGGAATCCTAAGGTGAAAACAACATGAAAATAGTTATTGCGTCAGGAAAGAGGAAAACAGCAATAGCACGTGCAGTAATAAAGCCAGGTAAAGGTAGAGTATGGATTAACGGTATACCACTAGAAATATACCCCATAGAAATGGCTAGAATAAAAATGATGGAGCCACTATTACTAGCAGGGGAGAAGATAAGAAACTCAGTAGACATAATAGTAAATGTTAAGGGAGGTGGAGTTATGGGTCAAGCAGATGCGGTAAGAATGGCTATAGCGAGAGGACTCGTTGAGTGGACTGGTAGTGAAGAATTGAAGAAACTGTACATAGAGTATGATAGAACAATGATTGCTGGAGATCCTAGACAAACAGAACCAGAAAAGTTTGCACGATACAGTGCTAGAAGAAGGAGACAGACATCATATAGGTGAGTAGGGTATGATCATCCCCGTAAGATGTTTTACCTGTGGAGCACTCATCGGGGATAAGTGGGAGGAATTCAAAAAACGTATAGCTCAAGGTGAACCTCCAAGCAAAGTGCTTGACGAACTTGGAATCAAAAGATATTGTTGTAGAAGAATGCTTCTATCCCATATAGATCTAATATATGATGTATTGAACTTTACACGTCCAAGCTAACATATACGTATAGGTGAATATTATGAGTGGTGAAGAGAAAAAAGAGACATTAAGACAACAAGCATCACAAGTTGAACTACTAATACCCTTAGACATGTATCTTGCAGCAGGAGTACACATAGGAACACATATAGGTACAAAGCACATGATGAAATTTGTCTACAGAATTAGACCAGACGGCTTACACATACTAGATATAAGAAAAACTGATGAAAGATTGAGACTAGCAGGTAAATTTATAGCTAGATATGAACCTGAAAAAATACTAGCTGTTTCAGTGAGACAATACGGTCATAAACCAGTACAAAAGTTTGCAGACGTCACAAGAGTAAAATGTATTACTGGAAGGATAATACCAGGTACACTAACAAATCCACACTTAGAATACTATCTCGAACCAGACGTAATAATAGTGACAGATCCTAGAGCTGACTCGCAAGCTGTAAGAGAGGCGGCTGAAGTCGGAATACCGATAGTAGCATTCTGTGATACAGATAATAAGACAGAATACATAGACTTAATAATACCAGCAAACAATAAGGGTCGAAAAGCGCTAGCACTACTATACTGGCTATTAGCAAGACAGGTACTAAGAGAGCGTGGTGAACTACCACCAGACAAGGAATTACCAGTACCTGTTGAGGAATTTGAAACTAAAATATCAAAGTAGGGTGGTAAACATTTCGGGGAGAAGAATTAGAGCGCCATCAGTAGCAGGTACATTCTATGAGGGTAATCGTGAAGCCCTAAAAGCACAAATAGAGTGGACTTTTACGCATAAACTAGGACCTGGATCCCTACCTAAGACAGTAATCAAAGGTCAAAGGAAGATTGTAGGGCTTATAGCACCCCACGCAGGGTACATGTACTCAGGCCCAATAGCAGCCCATGGATACCTGCAACTAGCTACTAATGGGAAACCTGAACTCTTCATAATACTAGGTCCGAACCACACTGGATTAGGAAGTGGTATAGCAGTAGACTTTGGTGAAGATTGGGAAACACCATTAGGTATAGTGAGAGTTAACGATGAGGTAGCTAAAAAGATATCAGTTAAAAGTGGTATAGTAGATTTAGACTCTTTAGCACATAAGTATGAACACTCAATAGAAGTTCAATTACCATTCTTACAATACATATTTGGAAGTGATATAGCAATAGTGCCAATAACTATGATGATACAAACACTTGATGCAGCAAAATCAATAGCTAAAGCAATACATGATGTTGAGAAAGAGTTAAACCTAGACATAGTCGTTATAGCATCAACTGATTTTACACACTACGAGCCACATACAATAGCTGTAAGAAAAGACAAGCTAGTTATAGATGCAATACTAGAGTTAGATGCAGACAAGGTGTATGAAAGAGTTACATCATACAACATCTCAATGTGTGGTCCAGGACCAGTAATGACATTAATTGAATATGTAAAACTAAAAATGGATGAGGCAAAAATACAGGCAAAACTACTAAAATACGCTACATCAGGTGACATTACAGGCGATAAAAGTTCTGTTGTGGGCTACGCCTCAATCCTTTTCACTAAAGGCTGATAACTATTGACTAAAAAGCTTAAAATACGACCTGGCATACCATTATATGGTCTACCATTGAAAAGAGGAAACAATCCATTCATAATACTACCATACGGTAAAGAGGTTAAAGTGGGAGTCGACATATATAGAAGCGGCACCCTAAATATAGACTTTCAGATAAATACATCAAGCCTTAATAATAGGGTGAATACACTTCTCAAAGAAGCGTATTGTAAAACACTTGAGAACATACTGAAATTTCTCGATACCAAACTAAAGGTAAAGATAAGTATTGATATAGATTTCCCATATTCACCTTTATACATATATGACACTACAATTCCAGTGCTATTAAAGACTATAACTACACTAGTAGGTATATCCCTATCCAGAAGAGATATAATGGTGTTACTGAGAGAATTTGATACACTAAAAACGGGAAGGGAATTAGTAGGATTAAGAAATGCTATGAGAACGTATAGTCTTATAAGAAAACCCCTCATATATAGGGAGGGTGAAGGACATATAATTCTAGGCTTAAATAACCAGAAAATAACCAGTGAAATAGGTAATATAGTTACAGTCAACTATCTACCAGAATACACTATAAAATATATTGAAAACCCTTTAGCCGACCTACTAATACATCTACACGGTAGATTAGTTATAGAAGCAGCTCAAGCTCTTAGAAACGGTGATTTAGATAAAGCAAAAATTCTTTATAAATGTGAATCAATAATTAATCTCTGCTTTATTGATGCTAACATACCAATATCTAAATCAGTAGTGAAACCACCAAAAATAGTAATGGACTTTAAAGGTATAACTATAATGACACTAGGTATTAACTGAAACTCGAATAAGGCGTTTACTTATGAACGTTATAGTTCTAAAACTTGGTGGAAGTGTAATTACAGATAAAAATGTTGAAAATAGTATTAAATGGGGTGTATTAAAACGTATAGGTAATGAAATTAAGAGTGCACTACAACATTTAAGTGGTAATACCAAACTAATAATAGTACATGGTGGAGGCTCATTTGGACACCCTCTAGCAAGTAAGTTTAAGAGAATAAAGGGATACTATGATAGTGAAGCATTTATAGCCATTAGAGAAAATATGAATACATTAGCATCAATAATATCCCTACTCCTATCATGTTTAGGCTTAAAAGCTTCACACTTCCAATCATCATCACTATTCATATTGAATAAAGGGAGAATAGTTAAAGCATTCTTAGATCCTATAACTTACAGTTTAGAGAACGATATTATACCAATACTGTATGGAGATATAGCTGTAGATCTTAGTAGAGGTTACGATATCCTATCAGGTGATAGTATTGTAGCGTATCTAGCAAACTATTATAATGCTATTAAGATTCTATACGCTACAGATGTTGATGGAGTTTACACAGATAACCCTAAGGTGAATCCGTTAGCTAAGAGGATAGAGAGAATCATTATTGTAAAGAGTAGCATTGATGGAAAATACACTATCTCTACAAGAGTTAAAGGTGACATAATACCACACATGGATGTAACTGGTGGAATATATCGTAAGATATTAGACTTGGCACAATACGCTAGAAGAGATTTAATTGCATATATATTTAACGGTCTCATTGAGGGGAACATATTTAGGGCAATCATAAATAAACCTGAGGAGTGTACAGTAGTTGAGGTGAAGATGAGATAACATTAAGTAGGACGTCGTATAGAAAGCTTGAACACATAAACATATGCTTAAACATGAACGTTGAATCATCAACAACACTTCTTGAAGATGTAATACTAGTGCACCAGGCACTTCCAGAGATAAACCTTGACGAAGTATCTACACAAACAACATTTCTAGGGAAAACACTCTCAGCACCATTAATAATAGAGGCCATAACGGGTGGACACCCTGAAACAGTGAAAATTAACGCTACCTTAGCTGAAGTAGTTGAGGAATTAAAGTTAGGTATGGGTGTGGGAAGTCAAAGAGCAGCTCTAGAAAATAAAGACCTAGAATATACATACTCTATTGTTAGAGAGAAAGCACCAAACGCAATAATAATAGCAAATATTGGTGCATCACAGCTAGTAGAGGGCTATGGGGTAAAAGAGGTATATAAGGCAATAGACATGGTTAAAGCTGATGCAATAGCTATTCACCTAAATGCATGTCAGGAAGCAATACAGCCTGAAGGAAACACTAGATTTAAAGGAGTATTAAACAGGATTAAAGAGATTATTGAAACGGTAGATAAACCAGTAATAGTTAAAGAAGTTGGCAATGGAATATCACGTGAGACGGCAGAAAAACTAGTAGAAGTAGGTGTAAAATACATAGACGTTGCCGGTTTAGGAGGTACAAACTGGGTTTTAGTGGAAAAGTATAGAGCATTGAATATGGGAAGAAGGGATTTAGCAGAAATAGCTGAAACATTTACACACTGGGGTATCCCAACAGCTGCCTCAATAGTAGAGGTTAGATCTGTATCAAAAGATATAACTATAATTGCAAGTGGGGGTATTAGAACTGGACTAGACATAGCTAAAGCAATAGCTTTAGGTGCAGATATAGCTGGATTTGCACTACCAGCTCTAAAATGGGCTATTCAAGGTAATTTAAGAGAGAAAATATTAAAGGTAATTCAGGAGTTAAAGATGGCAATGTTTCTAACAGCGTCAAGAAATATTAATGAACTAAAACGTGCAAAAATAGTTATAAAAGGAGTTTTAAGAGAATGGCTTATATGTAGAGGAATAAATATTAACAGCTATCTGTCTACTGGAAGAGCTAGGGGATTCAGGTAAATGAATATTTTAGAGTATACAAAACAAGTTAAGGATAAAGTTGACAAATACTTGGCAGGGAAAATAGCTGGCTCCTTAGAGGTAAAGAAACTATATGATGCATCATACCATCTAATAGGTGCAGGTGGTAAGAGACTTAGACCAACACTAGTTGTTCTTGGAGCTAGAATTGTTGGTGAAAGTGAAGATAAAGTTATTCCAGCTGCAGCATCAGTAGAACTATTACACACATTTTCACTAATACACGACGATATAATGGATAGAGATGAGTTTAGGAGAGGAGTACCTACAGTTCATAAACTTTGGGGTGAATCAATAGCTATACTTGCTGGAGACCTACTCTTCGCTAAAGCTTATGAGGCAATGTTGGATGAAGAGAAATACGGTATTCCACTAGAGAGAATATTAGCAGCAGTAAAAATTCTAACATGGATTGCAATAACTCTCGCAGAAGGTCAAACACTGGATATCGAGTTTGTTAAACGAACAAACATAGGAGAAGAAGAGTATATAACAATGGTTGAGAAAAAGACAGCAGCAATGTTTAAGGGGTCACTAGCTATAGGCGCAATTCTAGGTGGAGGAGAAAATAGTATAGTAGAAAGGTTAAGTGAGTTCGGTAGATTAATAGGGATAGCATTTCAAATACAAGATGACATATTAGGGATTACCGGTGATGAGAAAACTCTGGGTAAACCAGTCTATAGCGATTTAAGAGAGGGGAAAAAGACAATAATAATAGTACATGCACTAAATAATGCTTCAGAAAAACAAAGGAAAACCATACTTACAGTTTTAGGTAATAAAAATGTTACAGTAGAGGAGCTAAGAAAAGTAGTTGAGATAATAAAGTCTATAGGCTCAATAGAATACGCTGCTAAAAAAGCTAAGTACTATACATTAAAAGCATTAGACATACTCAATACCATACCAGCTAGAGATAATAAGGCAAAAAGTTTACTTAAAGAGTTAGCAACATTTATCATTGAAAGGAGATACTAAAACTATGAATAACACTTACCTATACCCCCAAATATACATTAAACTTAAACCTGATGAAATAAGAGATAGTGAAATTAAAAATATTATTCAAAACTCAGCTCTAATCGAGGAAGAAGATGAGAATGGAAGAATAAAGGAGATAAGTTTAGATGAGGCCCTGAAAAGCAGGAAACTAGATAACACATACTTTAAGGTAATATATGAGCCAGCATACAAACTATTCTTAGACTTAGAAAACACCATAATAACAAGGGATATAATAGTATTCCTGCCATGGACAAAAGAGTATATTAAGATTAAAAGTGGAACAAAAGTAGAACTATTAGAGATAGCAGGGAAGAATGTATACCTCTTCGTAAGAGAGGGCGACAGAATAGAGTATAACAATAAAATAGCATACATATTAACTGGAAAACTGGAGGTTAGAACGTATAGAAGTCCTTCAAAAGGTGTAATCGTATACATTACAACCCTGACTGAAAAACCATTAAAATACCTACTGGTGGTAGTAGATGAGTCAAATACACGAAGATATAGTGGATTACAGTAAGGTAAAGGATATTATACTTAAACATACACTCTTAAACGCTATAAAACATGGTGGTAAAGCCTCAGTTAAAGCTGTAGTGAGTAAGGTTATAGGTGAAATACCATCACTAAGAAGTAGAATTAGGGAAATACTTAAACAGGTTAATGAGGTAGTAAACTATGTTAACTCACTTACTCTAGAGGAACAGAAGAGAATAATTGAGGAGAAATGGCCTGAACTACTAACTGAAGAACGTAAAGTAGAGGAGAAGGTACTACCACCGTTACCAAATGCTGAAAAGTATAAAGTAATTGTAACAAGGTTTGCTCCAAACCCTGACTTTGTACTACACTTAGGTAATGCAAGAGCAGCTATACTAAGTTATGAGTATGCTCGCATGTATAAGGGTAAGTTCATACTACGTTTTGAAGATACCGATCCTAAAACTAAAAAGCCTATGATAGAAGCATACAATCTAATAAAGGAGGACCTTAAATGGCTAGGTCTAAAGTGGGATGAAGAGTATATTCAGTCACAACGTATGGAGCTATACTACAACCTAGTTAAAGAGCTAATTAAACGAAAGGGAGTATACGTATGTCTATGTACACAGGAAGAATTTAAAAAATACAGAGATTCCGGAAGGCCATGTCCACATAGAGGTCAGAGTATAGAAGAGAATTTAGAATTATGGGATAAAATGGTTAGAGGGGACTTTAATGAGGGAGAGGCGGTATTAAGAGTAAAAACTGATATGCAACATCCGGATCCATCAGTTAGAGACTGGGTTGCATTTAGAATTATAGATACCGATAAGTATCCGCATCCACTAACTGGTAGCAAATATGTTGCATGGCCAACATACAATTTTGCTGCAGCAGTTGATGATCACTTAATGGGTGTAACTCACATACTTAGAGCTAAAGAACACTATCAAAATACAGTTAAACAAATTTACCTCTATAAACATATGGGGTGGAGTTACCCGGAAACAATACACTTTGGTAGATTGAAAATAGAAGGTTTCATATTAAGTAAATCAAAAATTAGAGAGCTCTTAGAGAAAGGACTAGGAGAATACGAGGGATACGACGATCCAAGATTTGGTACATTAAGAGCTTTAAGGAGGAGAGGGTTCTTACCCGAAACAATAAGGAAAGTAATATTAAGTGTAGGTGTAAAGTCAGCAGATGCAAAAATACACATGGACAATATTGCATCAATTAATAGGAAAATCGTAGATCCAATAGCCCATAGAATAATGTTCGTGTATAAACCAGTAAAACTAAGAATTAAAGGACTTACAGTAACGAAAGTGAAAATACCCTTCCACCCAACAAATACTAAGCTTGGATCAAGAGAAATAGTACTAAGTAGGCATAATAATGCTGTAGAAGTATACGTCTCAGAAGAAGACATAGTAAAGTATAAGGATAAACCGATAATAAGGTTAATGGAGTTAGCTAATATAAGGATAGTAAGAAAGATAGATGATACCTGGGAATGTATAGCCCTAAGTACATCACTAGATGAAGCAAGGAAAGCTAAAGCTCCAATAATTCAATGGACTCCTACAAGTGGAATAGTTAAAGTAGTAGTTAAGAAACCTGAAGGCACAAAACTACACTTAATTGAAGGTATTGCTGAACCAGCACTATTAAATACGAAGTTTATAGATAGAGTAGTCCAATTTGTAAGGTTTGGTTTCGTAAGAATAGATAGCATTAAGAATGGTAAAGTAGTAGCATATTTCACTCATGAGTAAATGGGCAAACTTATATACTCCTAAACTCCTCTAATCCCCTGGTTGTGAACGACGATTAAAAGAGGAGGATGAGTGAATATGTCAAAACCCTTCTATGTAAGATTTGAAGTACCACCAGATCTAGCAGAAAAAGCGTATGAGGCACTAAAGAGAGCGAGAGAATCCGGTGGAAAAATAAAGAAGGGTACAAATGAGACAACTAAGGCTGTTGAGAGGGGATTAGCAAAACTAGTATTAATAGCAGAAGATGTTGATCCACCAGAAATAGTAGCTCACCTACCATTATTATGTGAGGAAAAGAAAATACCATATGTCTATGTACCAAGTAAAAAGAGACTAGGTGAAGCAGCAGGTATTGAGGTAGCAGCAGCAAGCGCTTGTATAATTGAGCCTGGTGAAGCAAAAGCATTAGTTGATGAGATAATAAGCAAGGTCAACGAGATAAAAGCTAAAACATCCAAATAGCCTTTAAACTAATATAGATATGTTAAGTACTAAAATGCTTTCTTTACCTTCTACTTGTTAGTTTCCTAGCTTCTCTCTCAGTCTCTCTCAATATCAAGATATCTCCTATTCTAACAGGTCCTTTAACATTCCTAGTTAGTATTCTCCCCTTATCTCTACCTTCAAGTACTCTTACTCTCACCTGTATAACTTCACCACATACTCCCGTTCTACCAAGTATTTGAATTACCTCAGCTGGAAAGCCTATTTCCTCAATTATCGAATTACCCATATTCCTACCCCGCCTCAATAGTAAAGTAACACTCCCTTTTAAGTATTATTAGTGGAGCTGGTAAATCCTGTAAACAAAGTTTATTAATTAGTGTATATAAATAGCTCTACAGTAAAGGTAATAGAGGTGTATAGGTAGTGCCACAACGTAATATATGTAGTTTTTGTGGTCACGAAATAGAGCCTGGAACAGGCCTAATGTATGTAAAGAATGATGGAACAATCCTATGGTTCTGTTCGAGAAGATGCTTTAAAAGCCTAATTGAGTTTAAACGTGATCCAAGAAAGTTTAAGTGGACGAAAAAGTATTCACCTCAGAAATGATGGTTCAAAATCTATATTTTAACTAGAGATGCAAACATTGGATTCTGTTTACGTTTAATTTTAACAATCTCCCTTAATACTACCAGTTCATCCTGACTTAACTCAGCCTTATACTTTGTAAGTAACTTTATAACGTGATCTTCCGGCATATCCGTATATAGTATGTCGCCTTCATCTATATGTCTACCTACGAGTACTCTACCCCTAATGGATATTGCAACTGCCTGCCCTACTCTAGCTTCAGGTAATGGTTGACCGCGCTCCTGAATCTGCATTATACTTCCTATTCTTTTACCATCCTCCCTCATTAACGGGTATCCGGGTCTAATTATACCACCTAATACTTCAACACCTACTATAGCTGGTTCACTACGTCTAAATATACATCCCGGTATTATTCTAATCTTACCTGGTCTAACTAGGGATGCCAATTCTTTTCTTTTCTCAGCCTCTTTAAGTTTAACTAGCCATTCATCGTAATCCTCTAGTAATCTATATATCACATTGTTCATGAACACTTTTACGCCTTCACGTTTAGCTTCCTCCTCTATACCAGGTAGGAATTTAACGTTAAATGCTAAGATTACACCATAATACTTATTTTCCTTAGCTACTAATGCTGCTTCAAGAACATCCCTCTTTGTAATATGCCCGACATCAGCCAACCTTATCGGTATATTTCTTCTCCTTAACGCGTTAATAATAGCCTCTAGAGTACCTAGAGTATCAGCTTTAACTACGACTCCTATACTTTCGCTCTTCACCCTAATACATTCAATTTCCTCAATAACTTTTCTCTCGTACTCTTTTATAGCACTCTCACTTGGTATTACAAATATTGGAGAGCCTGCTAGAGCATTATCAAGGTTGGGGGCAGCTATTTTCACACCAGCTGCAGCAGTAACTTCATTAACCTGTATAAACTTTTCTTCAGGAGCTCTAATCTCCTGTAGAGGTTTAGGCATTAATAGTGCTCTAACACGTGTCACAATGGGTTTATCTTTTCCACCAACAATAATTAAGTCTCCTTTCCTCAATATACCATCGTATATTATCACGTCAATTGTTGTACCTAACCCTACTTCCTCTTTAACCTCCAATACTACACCTTTAGCTGGTCCTTCAGCATAGACTAGCTTATTAGCCATATATTGTTGAGTTAAACCAGCTAATACTGCTAGTAGTTCTGGTATACCTTCACCTGTTTTAGCTGAAACGGGAACTATAGCTACAGTTCTCGTAAAATCTCTTACTCTATCAAATCTATCTGCTCTAAAACCTAGCTTATACATTTCATTAACTATTTTATATATAAGTTCTTCGAGTTTAACCTTCACTTCTTCCCTCTGTTTTCTCAGTGAAAATATTATTGGAGAGTTGGGATTAGCCTTCCATCCGGGTATCCTATCTATCTTGTTAGCTGCTATAAGGAATGGTACTTTCCTTTGCCTAAGTATCTCAATACTTTCGTAGGTTTGATCTTGAAATCCAGCTAGAACATCTACTACGAGAATAGCAAAATCAGCTACACTCCCACCTCTACGTCTAAGGTTAGAGAATAACTCGTGACCTGGAGTGTCTATAAAGAGTAGTCCTGGTATCTTTAATTTTATAGGGTAAAGCCTCTTTAAAGGTTCAAAAATCTTCTCCATAACCTCTGCTGGGATTACACTAGCACCGACATGTTGCGTAATGAGGCCAGGCTCCCTAAGAGCAACTGTTGTACCTCTTATCTTATCGAGTAGTGTAGTTTTACCATGATCAACATGTCCAAGAACAACTACAAT
>DQVH01000042.1 GCA_015661855.1 Desulfurococcales archaeon | reverse complement strand
TGTAGGAAAAGAAATAGTATAGTATGAAGCTGAATTGTATTCTCATATAGTATTTATGACCGTGTATGGTCTATTATGTTCAGGAGTTAGTCTCTAACTGTTTCAAGTAATGCTACAACTCTTAATATTTCAGTTCTAGTATATGTTGGCATATTAGGATCCTGCATTATTGTATCTAGTACTCCGATAGCATTTGCTGCTCTAACTCCAGGGCTTAAACTTACATCTTGTAAATACTTTATTGCTTCAGCACATACCCTCCTAATATTCCTTGGGACATGTGTATCACTAAGTATTCTCTGAAGAACCATTAATGCCTGTCGTATCTTAGCTTCATTATCGTAAAGTCCTACTCCAGCCATATACTTCACCCCGTATAATTATCTTTATTAACCGTAGACTTGTATGTTACTTTTAGTGTGTAAGATAGTTAGGTTACACTAGAAAATAAAACTTGCTAACAGGAGGCGGTTAGATCATGGCTGGTAAACCTAGTATTAAGCGTATGGCTGATTTACTTAAATCTGGAGCTGTAATGTTATCACATGTTTGCCCTAATTGTAAAATCCCACTATTCAAGTTGAAGACTGGGGAGACTTTATGTCCTTCATGTGGAACTAGATACTATATTGTAGCTGACTCTAGGGAGGAAACTAAAGCTTTAGTTACTACAACTATAGAGAGGTTGGAGAGAACTATTATGACAAAATTGAATACATTAAATGACATGTTGGGGAGGAGTACAGATTATAATGAAGAAATGCAAATTGTAAATAGCCTAATAAAATGGCTTGAAGCATTAGAGAGAATAGAGCGGATAAAGAGGTATACAAAGTTAAGCTAGATTATACATTCTTTATATAATATTACAATGCCTCTATACGTGTCTACAACTATGTAGTCACCTGAATGTGCAAGTCTAAATAGCTCCTTAGAGTTACAGATAACCAATGGTATTTCCGCAAATACACACCCAATAACTATAACAGGGTCTGCTACTAAGTTGATTATAGCCTTAGGCTTATTATTGTATCTTTTAAGACCATAAATAACATATGAGCCTACAGTACTACCCTTTCCATGAGGAAATACTAATATTTTATCTTTAATTTTCTCCTCTACACTATCCACTCTTAATACTCCAGTTTTAGGGTCAACTTCACCTAGAAATGATATGGGTCTATTTAGAACAAGGGCTTCTCCTTCAGCATAACCTTCAACTATAGGTTTACACCTAAATGTTAAGTACATTGTTACTACGCTCCTAAGTTTAACAAATATTCTTAAGTAGTTTCAATATATTGTGTCTACTCATTAAAGTAACTTTAGCTTTATGCATCTTTCTTAGATAGTATGCTGCTTTAGCAGAGTCTGTTATAATATTTTTAACCTTAAGTTTTTCTAATGGTGCAACAATAGGACACATATCACATAATATTAGGATTCCTTTCCTCCACAACTCTATAACGTTATAACCTAATTTTACTATTTTATTTACTACGTTACGTGATGTTGTTAACCATACCTTAATGTTATTGGGAATCTTGACACTACTAATAAACTTTAAGATATATAGTAACTCATCTAGTGATAGGTGTGGACATCCTAAATATATTACATCGCATTTATCTATTGATACTTCATTAAAGCATTCATATACTTCAATTATATCATCCATGCCTAAACTTATTCTGTCTAATCCCTTTAAATCACTCTGTTTTATATTCCTCTCATCAGGTGATATATGCGAGATGATAATCATACCTAAAGCCGAGGTAGTACCAATACCTGCCATGAAGTATTTTATTAACTCTAAATTGGTTAGTATTTTTGAATTTACTATGTATGGTATACCGTAGCCCACCTTTAAACCTAAACTATAGCCTATGGCACTAAGTATAGAAGGTTCATCTACTTCAATGTTATTGATTTCTATGCTAACTATTACTGTTGGTTTTCTATTTTCTTGAAGGTGTAAACCATAGTTAGGTGTTCTACCAACTAATGCTGCTAGTAGTGCTGATAACCCTCCTTCCCTATTAGTCATTGCCCCTGTTATGCTATTAGCGTATAATACTGCATTGGATTCAGCCCATGATATATGGTCGCCCTTACTTATATTCTCAGTTAAATAGGGTGTACAAGATAGTGTTGTTTTTACACCCATTTTTCTAAGCAAATTTATTATCTCAATTTGTTTCTTATAGTACTCCTCTGGTACGCCTAATCTACGCCAGTGAGTTAAATCGAAACCTGCAGGATTACATGTTGTGTTTACACATACCTTTTCCAGAGCAAGTTCTCTTAGTAGTTCAAGTCCTACTTCACCAATAGTAGTATAGGATATACCGGAGATATGGGCATGCGATATCCTTATAAGCTTATTAGCGCCTAAAGCTTCCCCCATTTTAACTAGCGCTTTTAATGCTTTAGCTTTAATGTAACCATATTCACCATTAAGTATTAGCTCTTCATATTTATTTAGGTACATAAATACTAACACCTACCCTTTTTAGAGTGCTACTCTTAATCGAATTTCGCTTTCTCAAAGTATGTGGGATCTTTATCTAGTGGTTTAGTTGCATCAATTCCCATTTTCGACGTTAATCCGTTCTCTGATGTGGGATCGAGTGTGGAACCTTTAACGTAGTTTATTATGATTAGGTCTCTATCCGCTCTAAACCTTGTTGCTAAAGCCCACTCAATTTCATCTGGATTATCAATATCGATGTCATCGTCAACTACAATAACATGTTTTAAACTTGGGTGTGCAGCGAATGCAGCTAATATAGCATTCTTACCTTCACCTTCAGATCTCTTTTTAATCGAGATTACTGCATGAAGCCAGCTACCACTACCAGGGGTTAAACGGACACTCTTTACCTCAGAAACTACCCTACTAACACTATCCCATATTACTGCTTCTCTAGGAAATCCCATTAGAACTTTATGTTCAATACCTCCAGGTAGTATTGTATGGTAGAATCCTCCCTCCCTTACGTATATTTCTTCCACTTTTACAATAGGCTGTTTCCTAACAATATCATATATGCCTAGAATATCAACGAATGGCCCTTCATCTACATACAATTGTGGATCTATATAGGCTTTCATAACGATATCTGCGTTTAGAAGTATTGGTACTTCGTCACCTAAAGAGTAGTCGACTTCTAGTATACCATTAAGTAGCGTATTTGCAACTTCTAATTCGAATACCCCGTAGGGCGGTGATGATGCTGAAGCTAGTAGTACTATAGGGTGAACTGTTATAGCTATTGAGATTGGCATCTTCTTACCCATCCTTTTATACTTCATTAACATAGTATGTAGGTGGCGTGGTACAATACGGATAACCATAGTGGATTCATCTATTACTAGAAGTCTATGTATGGATGCATTCAGGTATCCTAATTCAGGATCTCTACCGATAACTATAGCTGAGGTAATGTATCTTCCAGCATCCTTAGGGTAGAACTTTAAGATAGGTATACTGGTTAAAGACTTAACTTTATTAAAGGGGTGGTTCTTTAAGGAACCCTCTCCAATCTTCCTTGGGTTATTTAGGGCGTGAACTAGCTTCTTATAAGCTTCTACATCAGACCTAGCATTAAGTATTCTAAGTAGTCTCCATCTCGTTACAATGTTTGATACTACTGGAATACTACTTCCATCAACATGGAATACTACGATCTTATCCTGTCTTTCCCATATTTTCTTTGCAGCCTCTACTACTGGGTTAAGAGGATACTTGTACACTATTACGTCATGTTTGAATTCGCTTAGTATTGGGGATAATATTGAGCTTTCTGATGTAGATAAGTATTCACTTATACTCATAGTGGTTTACCTTTAATCTTGTATTCCTCACATATACCGTTATTCTTAATGTGTAGCTTTATCTGTCCTACGCTTATAAGTGATGGACTAATACCCTTAGGGACTAGGATTTTCATAGTCATATTCTTAAAGTCTATACTCTCTATAATACCAATACCTAGGTCCTCCAGGTTTTCATCGAGTAAGCCTACTACAATTCCTTGTTCAAATCCCTGTACTCTATATTCTACTCTGAATACTCCCAATGTTTCTTTAATCTTTAGTTCCTGCTCACTACCTACTTCTACACGTTTACTTAAGACTATTATTGCTTTGTTATTACTCTTTTCACCATATAGTATTGTATTATCGTCTACATTTAGTATGTTTTTAATTTTATTTAGTTCTTCATTTGATAATGGTATACCATTAAATAGTTCACTATTGATAATTTTTATAGAGTTTAGTTTAACTGTTAATGATTGTAAGTTTTTTAAGAATCTACTATATCCGTGTTCTCGGAAGCTCTTTCTAAACTCTCTATTTCTGATTTTAATTAGTGAGGGTGTTGGCAGTGTTATGCATTTAATTTTCTTACATTGTTTTAGATATTCTTCTAGTCGTGATATCCAAGAGTCATTAGCCTTCTTTAGTAATAGTATGTAGTCTGGTTTTACGAGTTTAATTATGTTTATTTTTGATTCAATAGCTTCAGTTGATTTAATCCACCCATCAGTATCAATTATTATTATGTCAGCGATATTGTATGCGTGATTAAGTAGCTGACTTAGACATGTAAGTAGTTTATCCATACTATTACATGGTGTTATTGAGCCTACGAAGCATGATTTTACTAATTTTACATCACTTAATTTAAGGATTGGCTTTTCCACAATTCCAAGTGAAATACAGGTTGGTGGACCTATATCGGCTTGTCCTACATCAGCGTCAATTATAGCTGTCTTTAATCCTTTACGGTGAGCCATATTTGCTATGAGGGTTGATAGTGATGTTTTTCCGCTCTCTACATCGCCGATTATAATTACTTTCATTTTCTTATTTTTACTGCTGTCTGTGAGTATTTCGTTAGCTATTTTCTCCCAGAAATAGATGTTATCGTCTTGTATTCTCGTTTTCTTCGTAAACCCTGAACTACCAATTATTACCTCAACTTCACATGGTTTATCTTCACATACAACACTATATGACTTTGTTGTATGTACTACTACTTTTTCTCCTTCACTAAATACCCTTCCTAAGATTCTAATACTACCTTTCTTAACATTAATTGTTGCAGGGCCTCCAACAATTAACACTTCTCCATTTTCCAATGTTACATTCTGTGTCTGCGTAGGTATCTCAGGTAGCGGCATACTATTCTCCACCTAGTTAGCTAGTGTATTTATGAGTATTCTATTCCTTCTATGACTAAACCTTTTCTTACAGCTATGTTTAGTGCGGATATTACGTCTTTAGGGATATTACCCATTTTACCTCTAAAGATAGCGGGTATATTATATGTTCTTGTCTCATCAACTAATTCTATAACTATCTCCTTCTCTTTAAGCTCTTTACTCTTATACTTCTCTATGAAATTTAGTATTTCATTAACTACCCTAGCAGATTTCTCACCATTTCCAATTCTTACTCTTGCTCTCTCGTAAGGTATGTTTAGTAGTGCTAGTTTAACTGTACTAATTAGATCCTCTACGCTATTAAATACTGTAGCCTTACATAGCTCATTATCACCTAGTATAACTAGTCCTATTTTAACTCCTGGATCTATACCTAATATTAAAGTTCTATACCTATCCTTCCCTCTGAGTAGGCATTTAACTTTCTCAACCACATTAGTTAAGTATTCTGGAGTTGCTCTATTAGCTTCAACTATGTATACACGTTTTCCCCTTAAGTATTTAATTGTGTGTTGAAGGTTATTAGTAATCACTATATCACCATTACTGATTATGTTTGCTGTTAACTCAGTAAATGGTATACCCTCCTTATTCAACATTGTTATTAGTGTTTTTAGTATTCTTGGGTCACTTATGTATACTCTTACAGCTCTATTATTCCTCATACTCTCTAAACACATAAACTCCGGATATGATATAAAAACTTCTAGCAAATGATAACCTAATGTAATATAGCGGGTATAGTATGATTAGTGGTATAACGCTTTTAGATGATACTTTAGGTGATATAAGAAAGGGATTATTAGTAATATATGGGGATGCAGCATCAGGTAAAACTACACTATCATTACAATATCTTTTATCCGTATTGGAATCTGGGGGAAAAGTATTATTCATTAGTACTGAAAATGAACTATTTATTGATAGACTATCTAGTATGGTAAGTGATAGTAGATTATTAGAGAAGGTGGATTTACTAATTGTGAGAGACTACAATGTACAGAACTTAATAATTTTATCTATGCTAATTAAGCCGAATGTAGTAAATATGTACGATTTAATAGTGGTTGATAGTTTAACAGCACTATATAGGCTGGCTTCATATGATGATAGGAAGGCAATAAATAAGCTGAATATGCAGTTGGCTATTCTAAGTAAATTATCCTCAGCAATACCAGTAATAGTAACAAGTCAGGTAAGGGGGGAAGAGGAGGGATTTGATATACTAGCTAGTAGCCTAGTAAGGTACTGGGCAGACTACATTATCAAACTAGAGATAATAGATAGAGGTCTCCGTAAACTAACTATAGAGAAACCTGAGGAGAAGTTTAAGGTACTTGAGTTAATAATTACTAAAGGAGGGTTAAAGTGTTATCACAGCTCTCAGAAGTAGTATTACAGTTTGTATTATACTATTTACCAGCTTTTATAGCTAACTCTACGCCAACTTTAGTAAAGGGTACACATAGAATTGATTTTGGGAGAAAGTTTATTAACGGAGTTGACATTTTAGGTGGGGGTAAGACTTTTGAAGGTTTACTCTACGGTTTACTCTCCGGATATACTTTAGGGCTTGTAATCCTTTACTTAGCTGTAATTTATAGTGTTTCTATACCTAATATCCTACTACCGTTCTTATCGGTTACCGGAGCTTTACTAGGGGATATTATTGGTGCATTTGTGAAGCGCCGTATGAAAATACCTCGTGGAGCTTCTGCACCTATTCTTGATCAGTTAGACTTTGTTGTAGGTGCTACTATATTGATGAGGTTAGTAAATACTAGTATAAGTGTAGAGGTAACCGTATTTAGTATGATATTAGCACTTATTCTACATCCTATAACTAATAAAATAGCTTACATTCTTAAGCTTAAAGACGTCCCATGGTGATAGTTGTTAGAATATTCTACCTAACTTAATATTCAATATCATTAAGACTATAATTATACCAAAGATGAATAGAATTAATCCTAAAACGTAAACCATGTTTGCAAGTTTATTATCGGTTATACGTGAAACCACTTCAGTCAAAGTATAATATCCCAGTATGGTTAGTATTAGAGCTATTATTAGAGCTAGTGCTTCAGCAGATGTCTGAAATGTTATAGTGTAAGGGTAGATGAGTATTGCTCCACCATTTCTAGCTCCAACCACAAACGGAGATCTATTGATTACTGTAAAGAGTGTACCTGAGAGTAAAAGTATAACCAGTAAGATTACGATAAGTATGAGGGTAGTGCCTATCTTACTACCTAAGTACCTTACAATAATTCGTGCACTTTTCGAGGACAATACACTACACCAAACACATTCACGTATAGATCACGTTTAAACGGAATACAAGGAATATTTAAATATTTATCTTGAGGATGACCCCAGTACATCATGATCTAGAACTCCTAGTGGGTAAGCTAAAATTATATAGAAGTTACGCTAAGGTATTGTTAGTACTTGGGAATCAACTAATGTTTAAAGAGGTGTAATAGTGAAACTTACACTTAGTAATAGGAGGCTGTGGATCGCCGTAATACTATCTACTCTAGCAATACTTGGTTTCATTATAAGATTACAGCCATTAAGGTATGGATTATACTTATACGAATTTGATCCATACTTCCAATACTATATAACTAAGTATCTTGTTAACCATGGATTACATTCATGGTTTAATCTTACAAGGGAGGCAACTAAGGATTTATGGTGGTATCCTTTAGGGAGAGATATTTACAAGACCGAGTATCCCGGATTAGCAATGTTGGGTGCGATAATATATTACATCTTGAAGCCTATAGTATTCTGGCTTGATCAAGAAACATTACTACTCTACATTTCCACTATACTACCCCCATTTATGGGTGTTTTAGAGATACTCTTTGTTTACCTAATAGTTAAAGAAATATATGACTATAGAGCGGGACTACTTGCAGCACTATTTCAAGCATTCATTCCTGCAGCTCTCGATAGAACTATAGCAGGCTTTTATACAAAACTAGGTTTTGGTGTAGCATACATACTCATCACAATATATTTTATGATTAAAGCATTAAATAGTAAGAGAATTATTTATGCTATTATAGCTGGATTATTCTTTGGAATAACCTGTTTAACATGGGGCGGCTATAGTTATGTATTCTTAATCTTTATAGCTTATGCTATACTAGTCGTGATAGCTGGCAAAAATGATGAAGTATTTGTAAAATATTATATTGTAGCAACATTGATAGCATTAATATTTGCAGTAAACACTCCGAAGATAAGTTTGGGTATACTCAAGTCTAGTGTTGGCTTAGGATTATTGGCATCCTATCTTATTTTACTTTTCGACCTAATATTGTTAAGAATAGGTGTAGAACGGCATAGAAGGATACTTATTGGCACCGTATTTGCATTAACTATAGGTTTGTATATAGGTGTAGCCTCACTACTACGTCTAATAAGCTTAAGCCCTCTAGGTATAAGGCATCTGAGTATAATTATGCCATGGCTTAGAGGTTTAAATGTACTCTTTGTTTCTGTTCAAGAACATCAAATGAGTACATGGGCACTACTATGTCGCGAAACAGGTTTAGCATTCATACTAGCACCTATAGGCATATACTTATTGCTAAGAGAGAGGGTAAACCAGCCGGGCTTACTAGTTTTCATAGCCGTTATTACATCAATTTATGGTGCTGCATCAGCAGCTTACCTAATGCATCTTAGTTCACCATTCTTTGCCATAACTGCCGGTATAGCATTATGTAGAATCATACGTGTATCCGCTATAGAGCTTGCTAAAGAAGTTAAGGTGAGAAAGGGTAGAAGGCTAGGTGTAAAAATAGATCCTACACCTATAATGGTATTATTCTTCTTTATAATGATAGTATTATCACTAACTGTTTATACAGGCTTTCTAAGCGGTCAACAAATACCAACAATACTTTCAGCTGCAGGATCAGTACCTGTAGTAAATAAGGTTTGGATAGAGGCACTAGACTACATTAAAAATAATATAAGTGATCCAGCAGTGATAGTTGCTTGGTGGGATTATGGATACTACATAACAGTTATAACAGGTAAAGCTACATTATGTGATAATAGTACGGTAAATGCAACCCATATATCGTGGGTTGCAAGGGCTTTGATAGGTGACGAAAATACTTCAATAGAAATTTTAAGCAACATATTTAAAACTCCAAGAAATGCTACATACGTATTAACGTATGAAGTGTTTATTAAGCAAGAGTTTAGGGATAGCGTAGCATATATATTAGTACCTAGGGGTGATTTAGCTAAAGCTATATGGATGATTAGAATAGGTGGATTTAATGAGACAAAGTATATTACTGAGTATGGAGATTACGCTTGGGATAGCCCAGTAGTTATGAATAGTACGTTGTTTAAGATGATAATAGGAGGTATACGTGAAATTGGTGGTCAACCCTATGCATACGTCTACGATCCAACTGTGGGAAGAAGGAGTATCCAACCATTACCTATAGAGCCCCCTGAGAGATTTAAGTTAATAAAGGCGTTTGAGGAGACTACTAGAGGCTACACTGTAGTTGTTTTCCTCTATAAAGTTGAATTTTAGAGTAAACCTGCAGCTTTTTTAGCTAAAATTCTATATTTAATATACTTGTCTTCGGGTGAGAATTTAGGTGGGTGTGGTGTAACTAATGGGCCTCCACAGTAGGGGCATTTATTTTGTTTTAACGTGTACTTATTACATTTAGAACACTTTCTAAGTAGTGTTGGCATAAATTCACCTTACTTTGTCTTTAATCTTTCAAAACTTGCATAGACATTCATTTTCTTACTCATTTTCATAACTTCATTTACTATGTTTGCTAGGGTTTTTTCTGCCTCCTTATATTCGTCTGCTACCAAATCTATTCTATATCTTGGAGCACCTATTGTGTATATTTTTAAGCTCATACCCTTCTTTAGGGGATACGATTTTATTGATGTTAGTATTTTTTTGAGTACTTCTATACCATCAGATCTTAGTGTTTGTAATGTGAGTATTCCTGAGATTTTGATTTTCTTTAGTTCTATGTGTTTCTTAATTAACTCCATTAATGGTTTAATCCATTCCTCACTTACACCAGCCTCTCTTAATGCCTCTTCACCTTTAACAAATGCTTCCTCAAAGCCTGCATATATTTCGCCGTAGAAGTCTTCTAGTTTCCAGCCAACTTCATCATATGCTTCATCTAAG
>DQVH01000098.1 GCA_015661855.1 Desulfurococcales archaeon | reverse complement strand
TGATTAATCTTTGTGTTTCTCCTTCAACTCTTTCATTAAATCTCGTTGTATAATCCTCCCCCTAGGCTCATCTTCAGCAAATATTAGTGCTTGAAACTTGTATACTTTTGTTCCCTCAAGTAGCCATGCATCTGGTGGTAACCCTGCTTTCATACATGTTTCTGCTAGGAATGTTCTAGTATCCCATCCATACTCAACAGGTACTTGTGGTAGGAGGAGCCCTTTAAAGATACCCCTTTCAACAATTAATCCGTCACGCCCAATAGTTATTTGTTTAGGTATATCTTTCGGATTATCTACTATTATTAGCTCTGGTTTTGATAGTATTGATACTTCAAATATTACAGAGTCTAGCTCGTTATAGCTCATAGGCTTAAATCTTGGATCTTCAACTGCTGCAGCTATAGCTACCTCTATAGTGGATTCAATTAATGGTTTTACTGGTTCAGGATACCCTATACAACCTCTTAACTCCTTGTAAACTCTATCTCCAACTCTATAGAATTTCTCTATAGTTACAAATACCCCGAACGGCTTATACAATATTTCTGGTGCATCCTCTGGTATAGGTATTCTAGTTCCATGTTTAAGATATGTTTCTACAGCTCTCCTTGCCAGTCTTACGAGGTACTCTCCACTACTAAAACTTATATCTCGTAGTGATGTCATGGCCTTAATTCTCCTTTAAATCCTCTCTATCTACTCCTATTCTCCTCTTTACCTCTAAAAGTATTTTCTCTATAGTTATCCAGTGTGTACCCTTCCAGTATACTTTCCCACATTTAGTGCATAACCAGAATTCACTATACCTCTCTTTAATACTGTTATCTACTTTACCTTTAACCTCCCATGGCTCAACATGTTTAAGAATACCATTACATATGGGGCAACGTGATCTATTAGGGTCTATTTCTAAATTTATTGAGTGGTATTTGTATAGTGTTGTTAATCTAGCTATTATGTCTTGTGCTTTACCGAGGTAGACTACTCCTAAACCTTTACGTTTAGCCTTAGTAAATAGAGTTTTATCTCTAGTTACTAGTATTCTTCCATCCCTCTTAGCTATTGAGATTAACTGGTTATCACTAATGTCCTTAAAGTATAGAGTATCGTAGCCTAACATTCTAAGCCATCTAGCTACATCACCTAACATTGAGTCCACTATGAATTTCAACTGTCTCTTAGACATGGGCATCAACATTATAGGTTTAGTTCTGATGATATATACCTTACTATATCGGTTAATGTTACTACTCCAGTAACTATATCCTCGCTATCTACAACTATTACACCTCTAACTCTCCTATCTAAGATCACCTTTACAGTTTCGTATAATGGTGTCTCTATGTGAACTTTTATTGGGTTTTTCATTATATCGTCCACTAGTAGGTGCATTATTCTCTCCCCTCTATATTTAGCTGGTACTATGTTGTAGAATGCTACTAGAGCTTTAGCTACCTCATCTATAGTTACTAACCCTATAGGTTTACCGTTTTCTACAACTGGTAGTGTTGATATAGAGTTTGATAGTATTACTTGTCTTGCATGAATTACTCTATCTCCAGGTTTAAGTGTTATAGGGTTATAGCTCATTACATTCTTTGTAGGTGTATCTATGTTTCTATCTATACATAGTTTTGCTATTTCACGTTTAGTTATTAAGCCTACTACCCTTCCAGAACTTACTACTGGTAAACTACTAATCCCTCTATCAATCATTGTCTTTGAAGCTTCAATTAATGTAGCTTCTGGATGTACTGTTATAGGGTTACCTGTCATAACACTTGAGACATAGAGGTGTGATGGAGTAATACTTCTTGTTCTTAAAGTTCCAAGTCTAACTATAATATCCTTCATTGTTAGGATACCTACTAGTCTACCCTTCTCAAATGCTAAAACTCTATCGGTGCCATACTTCTCCATAACCTTTAGTGCATACTGTAATGAATCATCCTTATCAACTTTAGGGTAGTCACTAACCATGTAATCTTTTACTAAAGGTGTAGATGATATAGCCATAAACACTTCACCTACACTCTAATAGTGATTACCTGTACACTTTTAGTATTTTGGGGGTGTTGCAAAGAATTAATTGTATGAACTTATTTCCTTATTGTTTCATTTAGGCTACTATGGCTGCTACTCTACTATTCTTGATTTTCCTGGTATTCTCATAGCTATCTCGTTTAGATCTACTGATTCAATTATGTACTTTTCTCTTTCAGAACACTTTGATAATAGTTTCTCTTTTACCTTTCTAGCTACTGTATATGGGTCTTCATCACCTGGTATTAGTATGGTGTAGTATTTTGTTTTAGATTTAACTGTATCCTCAGAACCTACAATTACACGGTAGCTATTATTGTATATTTCAATACCTAAAGCTAGCTTTAGAGCTACATTTCTAATGTAGTTTTTCTTACCGTAGACCATGAACGCTCCTTTGGGTAAGTATTCTCCTGATGGTGGAGATTTCGAAACCTGTTTACCGTAAACCCAGAATACATCTACTACGTGTAGTCCTAGTTTCCAGGCTTTAGAGTATACTGCAGCTAGTAGTGCTGCCTCCTCAATATCCCTACTTGAGGGTTTACTTCCCTCAACTTTTAGTATGGTAGCTGGTGCTCCATGGATATCTGCGTGTAGAAATATATCATCGTCTTTAAGGTGTTTTCTTACTAAACTCTCATTTTGTGATTGATCACGTCCAGCTATAACTAGGAATCCTGATGGTGTAATTAGCCAGTGATATTTCTCATACCATTCCCTACGCTTAATAGCTACTCTCGCTTTAATAGTTTCTAACTCCATTCTACTCTTTAACTCCCTAATCTTCTCCTCCAATCTAGATAGGGCTTCTTTAGCTCTTTCAGCTTTCACTTTAAACTCTTTAGCTAGACTGTAAAGTTTCGATATATTATCGTATGCTGATAACCTTACATCTAGGTCTACGTTATCACCATTAACAGTTACTTTAATGAGCCCTTTAGACGGATTAATACTTTTAATTGTAACTGTTTCATTTAGGATACTCTTACATTTATCTATAGCTTTATACCAGTTTTCACTCTGACTCCTAATACACTTAAGAAACTCTGATAGTATATGTAGATTCATCATTAGCTTATCAGCTATCCTTTTATACTTTTCACTCTCTCTTCTATATTTCTCAATTAGTTCACACTGTTTCCTTAGTGAAGTCTCTAATCTAGCTATTTCCTCTTCCACCTTCTCTCTAGCTGATAGCTCCTCCTCTAATCTCATGTAGTATGTGAAGTATTCATCTAATGCATCATTAAATAACTGGTATTCTACTATTCTTCCATGTGTTGCCACTGGTTTATAAGGGGTTACGGTGATAGGTGTATCCCCATCGTATACTATATAGCCTTTACCGTGATTAACTTCACTAAGAATATCCGATAGCGCTTTAACAATACTATTAAGCTCTTGGGTATTAAGGGTTTCAACTCTCCTATTCTTATCTATTCCAGCTCTATAACATATCTCTTCAGCTAGCTCTCCAGGTATACCTAGAGCTCTAACTAAACCCCTAACTATAGTTGATTTAGCATACTCTTTTACTTTACATGTAATCTCTTTAGGTGATAGCGATGTTATATCTATACCTATTCTTGGTGGGAGAGTGTACTTCTCCTTAACCTTTATACTTCTATCCTTCATCTCTCTAAACTCTGAAGCATATATGATTGTGTTATCTCTATCCGTTAACACTATTACTCCTCGTGGTAGTATTTCTGCAATCAACTTATACTCTGGTTCAACTCTACCTATCTCCACTATGACAACTCTTTCAAAATCATACTGGTATATGTTTAGTATCTTTTTATCCCTAATTTTCCTTCTAAGTATTGTACAGAATAGTGGTATTTTGTATTGTTCTGTTTCAGTAGTCTTAAATGTATATTTTGTTAAGTGTATTCTCCTACTAGCTTCAATAACTAGATTGAAGCTTTGACTTTTACATTTAAGTTTTAGTATAATAAGGTTGCCTTTAGGCATATAGATGTTGTCTATGTAGCAGTTTAGTATTCTATCTCTACACCATTTAAGCCATGAGTATAAGTCTAAACTACTCATAGACTTTTTAACTTTCACGGCTATCCCACTTTAACCTATAATTCTAACTCTCTAAGCTCATCAAATACTATACCTCTCTTTAGGTAGTCTATTAGTTCATCTGATATTAGTGGTTTACCTTTAACTAGTGGGTATGCGTATGGTAGTTCTATTTCGTGTACTACTCCAGGGAATATACTTAATCTCACCTTGTATCCTACTATTACTGGTATTCTATTTAACTCTAGTCCTTCACTAACCTTTAACGCTACATAGACTGCTCCATCAATTGAGAATTGGTGTTTACCAATATTTCTTGGTTTAGCTCTTCTAAGTTTAGATGTTAGTAGAGTCCACGTTCTACCCCTTGGTGGATGGTCTCCTAGTATACCTCCAACTATTATAACTGTATTACTGGATATTTCGTGGGGTTTAAGTTCTACTTTAGCTTTAGGATCTAAGACTATTAGGTCACTAAATTTATCCTCTAACTCTATAATACTCTCCCTATATACTGTACCGTATTTTGAGAGTATACTGTAGGTTTTTTCATCTTTAACGTTAGTGAATATTAGATTCTCCTTTCCAGCAATTTTTGATGAGTGTTTATACTCTATGAGGAGCCATCTACTTAGTTTTGGCTCTAAATGCTCAATTACTATTTTAGGTTTTGCCATAGACTTCTCCTCATAGCCTCTAACTGCTCAATAGGTTTACCCATATACTCTGCAGCTGTTAAGACTCTCTTACCTAGCTCTCTAGCTTTTATGAATACTTTTTCTAATCTATGTTTATAGTTTAAATCCCTTAACGTATGGTGGTCTATTATTAATGTTTCTAAGCTAGGTATTGATAGTAGCTTTATGATGTTATTTATTGCTCTCTCAATATCACTACTACTTACCCTGTATCCCTCAAAGTATGTTGGTGGTCCACAGTCTATTATCATATTCGGCTTCATACCAGCTATAATCTCTACTACACTTTCACTTATAGGCCCCTGAGTATCAGATGTATGTAGTACTTTATAGTTTCCATCATCAATTAACGTCATAACTACATATCCTAGCTTACTACCTTCAGGGCCATGTGGTACTGGTTGTGAAAATTTTAAACGTAAACTACCCACTTCGAGTAGTAAATTGTCGGCATAGTATATTTTCTCCGGTAAGCTTATTTTATGTTTAAGAAATTTTGCTGCTCTAATTCTCTGACTTATATTAATATTTCTTTCAGGATGCTTTATCACTAAGATTTTACCCTCATAGAAGTCTGCTTGAGGATCATAGTGGTCGTAGTGGTAGTGTGATATCACTATAACGTCTGCTTTATACGCCTCCTCATATATAACCCTTTTTAACTCTCTAACTCTCTCAAGTTCGAGTCTGTGTGGTGGTAAACCGTACCTTCTGGGTGCATAGGATATACCGGGGTCTACGAATACCCTTAAACCACCAGCATAGACTACTGTTGCTGTAGATCTAACACCCATACTATCGAATGCTAGTAGTTTTACCTTCATTAACTCCATCTCCCATGTAGTACTCTACTTTATATATTGGGGGCTACATAATATTTTTGATGATGTATGAAGGTTATACACTATAATCCATCGAGTCTAGAGGAGGCTGTAAAGATAATAAGGGATGCACTAACAAGTAAGAAGTTAATGGTGATTTACGGGTGTTGTACAATCATTTATGAGGGTAGGGGTGCTTCTAGGCTAACACAGGGTGATAGGTTAGTTATAGTTAAACGTGATGGCTCGGTACTAGTACATAGACCTTTCGGATACTCTCCAGTAAACTGGCAACCAGAAACTACAGATATATCACTTAGTGTTGAAAATGGAGAGTTAGTTATGAAGGCTCTTAGGTTAACACCTAGAGAAATACTTGAAATAAGGTTTACAAAAATCTACACTATAACACATGCAATACTAGATGATAGAGGTGAATTTATAGAGTATCTTTCAGAAGAGGAGATTAGAGATTACCTATCCAAAAACCCATCAACTATTGAAGAAGGCCTTATAACAATTGATGTGGAAAAGCGTGTAGAACCAGGCTTCATAGACTTATACTGTAGAGATAGGAATGGAAATGTAGTTATAATAGAGATCAAGAGGACTACAGCAAGTAAGGATGCAGTTCTCCAACTGAAAAGATACATTGATGCAGTTAAAAAGTATATGCCTAGGGAGAGAATTAGAGGTATTATCGTAGCACCATCAATATCAAAGTCTGCTCTAGAGTTAACTGAAAAACTAAAGCTTGAATATAAAAGGATAGATATTAGCCAGATATATAAAGTTTTGAGGAGTAGACAGCGTGGTAAAAGCCTCCTACACTACATTGGTAAAGCTAAATCATAAATTTAAAGTTAAGAAACTAATACAGTTAAAATATAACACTACAGCTCCCTCATACGATAACCTCTATAAAAGTGAACAGCTGGAAAAGTATAGTGAAATAGAAGGTGTACTAAGGAACAGTATACTGAAAAAACGTAATGTAGCCATTCTAGATGCTGGATGTGGTACATGTCTATTATTAGAGTACCTCTACCAGCACATACTTAAGAGTGAAAAGTACACTCAAGTATACTATGTCGGCTTAGACTTTAGTATAGGTATGTTGAATCAGGCTAAGAAGAGAGTACACAACTTAGAGTTACTGGTAGACCTAGTATTAGCAGATATAGACTATCTACCATTAAGGAGTGGGGTATTCCACATATTAACGGTAATAACTGTAATACAAAACCTTCCAGACATTAAAACCTCATTATCGGAACTACTTAGAGTATTAAGGGATGAAGGTAAACTCATTATATCATACCCTAAAAAGTCAAATAATATTATACTCGACTACATCATCCGTAACAGTATTAGTGGTGTTAGAGTGTTAAGTAGTAAATCTAAAGATTTGATACTATATGGTACTAAATAGCTGAAATACTCTAATATAAAGCTCTTAAGGCAATACTAAATTAAGCTACTCCTACTCTTACACAACCGTATCTACATAAGGGTAGACAGTTAAGCTTTATATATCCCTAACTAGGTAATGCATAATCGGAAGCTGGAATCATAGGAGGAATATACTATGGCTTCTACTAGGAAGGATATTGGGAGTCCCTTGAAGTATTTAAGATCTGCTATAAACAATCTAGTACTAGTTAAATTAAAGGATGGCAGTGAGTTTATTGGTAGACTAGTACACTGTGATAACACAATGAACTTAATGCTGGAGGACTGTTTAGAGGTTAGAGAGGGAATAAATAATCCCGTAGCAAAGTATGGTAGAGTTTTTGTACGTGGTAGTAATATACTCTTTGTAACATTAGATTACTCATCACTAATGTAGAGTTTGTAATGTAATCAAGTTTGGGATATAGTAGTGTTTAAGAGAGAATATTACTCTGAGTAATATGGGATTATATATCCCTATAGCAAAATTTAAAAATTTAAGGTGGATTTCTCTATTCTGGTGGAAATAGTTATGGGTATGAAGGGTAAAACCAGAAATGTAACTGTTACACTTGAGCATAGAGTACCAGTAGAGAAGCTACCTATAGAACTTGTTGAAAGAAAGGGTTTAGGACATCCAGACTATATAGCTGATTCAGCATCTGAAGTTGCAAGTAGAGCTTTATGTAAATATTATCTTAAAGAATTCGGTATTATACTACACCATAACCTAGATAAAACCCTACTCGTTGGAGGTCAAGCTAATCCACGTTTTGGTGGTGGTGAGGTAATCCAGCCAATATACATTATCATATCCGGTAGAGCTACAACTGAAGTTGTAACTGAAAGTGGAGAGAGACACTACATACCTATAGGTAGTTTAATTCTTGATGCAGTAAAGAAGTGGATTAAAAGTAATTTTAGATTTCTAGATCCAGAGAAACACGTTATAGTAGACTATAAGATTGGTAGAGGCTCAGTAGATCTTGTAGGAATATTCGAGTTAGGTAAGAAAATGCCTTTAGCAAATGATACATCTCTCGGTGTATCCTACGCCCCTCTATCAACACTAGATAGACTTGTATTGGAGGTTGAGAGATATCTAAACTCAAAGGAGTTTAAGAAGAGAATACCAGAGGTTGGTGAGGACGTCAAGGTTATGGGGTTGAGAAGAGGTAAGAAAATAGAGTTAACTATTGCAGCAGCAATGATATCACATTTAATACCTGATGCAGACCACTATATTTCAGTTAAAGAGGAGGTTAAAGAGAAAGTACTAGACTTAGCAGTAAAATTAGCACCAGAATATGATATAAAGGTGTACCTCAATGTAGCAGATAAGCCTGAACATGGAATATTCTATCTAACTGTAACCGGTACTTCAGCTGAACATGGAGATGATGGTGCAACTGGTAGAGGGAATAGAGTTAACGGCTTAATTACCCCATGTAGACCTATGTCTCTAGAGGCTACTGCAGGTAAGAACCCTGTAAGCCATGTAGGTAAGATATACAACGTTCTAGCTAAATTAATAGCTGAGGAAATAGTGAAACTTAAGGGCGTTGAAGAGGTATATGTTGAACTACTTAGCCAGATAGGTAGACCTATAGATGACCCTCTAATAGCTAACGTCAGAGTAGTACCTAACAATGACTATACCAATGATACTACTAGTGAAATACATAGTATTGTCCAGGAGAAACTTGAAAAGATAAAAATGGTAACGAATATGATATTAGAGGATAAAGTTACACTCTACTAAACACACTTTATAGTCTCAGATGGGGGTTCGTATATAACATCATCTTATAGTCAGCAGCGGCAGAGATCCTCACAGACACTTAAAATTTTACTATTAGGGTCCTCTTAAACCTTTACCTCCTCAACTATAATTAAGCCTGTTTACCATTCTGTATTCTACCTATTACTCCTTAACTTTACAATGTAATTCATGAACTCTTTAACTCTTCTCTCATCAACATTATTCTCTGTTACCCCATTAACTTTAAAGTATGTTCCAACTATAAATCCATCAGCTAGGTCCCAGTATTCCCTAATATTGTTAATTGTGATGCCACTCCCTATAATTACTGGCTTATTTGTGTGAGATTTCACCTTCTCTACAAGACTTACATCTGGGGGTAGACCGGTTCTACTACCACTAACTATTATTGCGTCGGCTAAACACCTATATGTAATGTCGTGTACTAGATCTGCAATATCAATATTATGTAGTGGTGTTGCATGTTTACAAATTATATCTGCAAAGACTTTTACATTGGCGTTTAATTTACACTTTAATTCTTGAACTTCCCGTGCTACAGGTTCTAGTATTCCCTCGGGGGATACAAGTACTTCACCGTAAGCATTTACTCTAATAAATTCAGCTCCAACAACATATGCTATAGCTAGAGCTTCTGGTCCAGAGTTTCTAAGTAAACTTATACCTAGTGGTTTCCTTACCCCCCTCTTAACGTTGTATGCAATGAGAGTTAATGCAGCTATCGTTTCAGGCTCTCTAACTCTAACTCTATACGGTTTATCACCGTAATTCTCAATTATTAATCCATCTACACCACCACGCATAAGAGTTAAACTATCCGATATAGCTCTCTCAACTATTTGATTAAAATTACCTCTATAGAGTGGTGAACCCGGTAATGGGGGTAAGTGTACTACACCTATTATGGGCTTTTCAACATTAAATAGTGTTTTCACCATAGAATTCCACCTCTCTTCTCTACAATACTATTTTTCCTTCACAGTAAATACTATCCCTAACCTCCTTAAAAGGTAGTATACATGTATTTCTTGCTAACATTACCTCATCATTTAATGCTACTTCATCACCTATAATACTGTTCTCTTCAACTCTAACCCACTTACCTATTACTACTTTTTCACCTATAATACTACGCTTAATTACTGAGCCTGTATCGATAATTGTTGACTTCAATATTATACTTTCAACTACTCTAGTATATTTACCTAGTTTACATCCTGGGTTAATTATAGTGTATGGTCCTATTCGTGATCCTTCTCCAATAACTACGTTATCTGAGATGTATGTTGGGTTTACTATTTCAGCATTCTCTATACTCACGTTCCTACCGATATAGCCGTTGGGATAGAATGTTTTTAATGCTTGAATGTTTGCTTTAAAGTAGTCTCGGGGTATCCCTATATCCGACCATAAACCGTTATGTATGTATGCGTATATGTTAACTCTGTTTTCGAGTAGTATGGGGATAAAATCTCTTGCTATACTGAAACTTCCTTTACCAGGTGTATATTTGAGTACCTCTGGCTCGAAAACATAGATACCTGCATTCACCATATTTGATGGTGCTTCATCTCTCCTAGGCTTCTCAATAAACCTTATAACTCTACAGTTTTCATCTAATACTGCTACACCATACCTTGTGGGGTCTTCAACTCTAGTAAGTGTCATTGTACATAGAGAGCCCTTACTCCTATGGAAGTCTAGTAGTTTACGGTAGTCTATATTCGAAAATACATCACCATAGACTACAAGAAATGTTTCATCTAAACCGTAAACTTCATTAATAAATTTTATGGGGCCACCATCACCTAACGGTTTAGGCTCTTCAGCATAAACTATATTTACACCGTACTTTGATCCATCATTATATCTACTCTTAATCTTATCGGAATGGTATCTAACAGATAACACTATATCTCTAATACCTGCTTTCACTAACCCCTCAATAATCCAGTCGAGTAGTGGTTTATCGAGTATGGGTAGTAGTGGTTTAGGTGTTGTTAGTGTTAGTGGTCTAAGCCGTGTAGCATATCCGCCAGCTAGTATAACAGCTTTAACCATTCCATTAATCCCTCTTATCGAATACACTAAGTATTATGTGACAGTAACCTTTTATTCTATTTCTTATTTGGAAATATAGCTTACGGATGTCGTGTACAGTACGATACTCCTTTAGGGTATGAGGTCTTAGAGGTAATGATTACTACTCAGACAGTACTAGCACTAGTATACATAGCTTTATCAGTGGTAGTCTACATAGCGTTAAGGAGGATTTTAAACTACCTTAGAAGTAAGGGTAGAATTAGTAAGAATGCTCTCTCAATACTTATACTGTTAATGAAGCTTCTTGCACTAGCATTAGTATCTTTCCTCATATACCAAACTGTTATACTTGCATTTCCAGGTTTAGCTAGTGCTCTTGTAGGGTTAATGGCTACAGCTGGTTTTGCAGGTATAATTATAGGTCTTGCAGCTCAGAGTAGTTTAAGCCATGTTATATCAGGTATAATTCTGGTTATGAGTAAGACGATTAGAGTTGGCGATTTAATAGAGTACGAGAAGAATATGGCCTTAATAGAGGATATTAGTTTAACTCATACAATTCTTCGTCTACGCGATGGTAGGAGAATCGCTGTACCAAACTCTACAATACTAAGTATTGCTATTACAAACTACAACCTAATAGACGAAAAGGTAGCTACCGAAGTCGATGTAGGTATAAGTTACGAGTCTAGTATAGAACTAGCCGTTAAGGCTATGCTGGAAGCAGCTAATGAACACCCACTAGTTCTAGAAAATCCTCCACCACAAGTACTGATAACAGGTTTTGGTGAATCAAGTATAGATTTAAAACTTTACGCTTGGATTGATGATCCATGGCTTAAACCTATAGTTGAAAGTGATCTAAGACATGAGATATTGAGAAAGTTTAGAGAGTATGGTGTTGAAATACCTTATCCACGTAGAGTCATAATATACCAGAATATGCAACAAATAGCTAATAGTGTAGATGGGGATGGAGATAAGGATGTATGTAAAGTACAATCAGAGGTGAAACATAGTGATACTGTTCAGAAGTAAAAGGTACAGATACGATATTTTTAAGAAACAGCAGGAGAGATTAAGATTACTAAATAGGAACATATCAGTAATGAAGATAAAGGCTAAATCAATACTACTAAAACTCACAAAATTCCATGAAAGAGTTAGTATAATTCTTGAGAGAATGAAACGTTTAGGTGCATCAGAGAGTGAAATAGAGTATTTAAATAAAACTATAAGAACTATAGTAACATTACAAGTGTTAATGGAGAATATTGTATCGAAATTTGAGGTAGTCCGTGAAATCAATGAGGCTATTCTAGTTTTAGCTCCAGTTATTGGGGTCTTAGATAAGATTAGGGACCTAGTTAAATCCGATATGATTCTTAATGTTATCACTAAGGAGGTTGATGAGCTTAAAAAAATAATTTATACTACACTGGTTTTAGTTAGTGGCTATACTAGTGTAACTATAGAGTATTATGCTAGGAGTAGTGATGTTGAGAAGATACTACAGGAGGCTAAGTGTATTGCTGCTGAGAGATTGAAAAAGTATTTTGATTCAACGTAGTATTGATGGGTATAGATACTTTTTACCCTTTCTCTCCTTAATACTATCCCACTCATATAGTATTATGGAGAGAAAGGGTAAAAAGCATCTATACCCATCAATACTATGTTGAATCAAAATACTTTTTCAACCTCTCAGCAGCAATACACTTAGCCTCCTGTAGTATCTTCTCAACATCACTACTCCTAGCATAATACTCTATAGTTACACTAGTAT
>DQVH01000034.1 GCA_015661855.1 Desulfurococcales archaeon | reverse complement strand
TTAATGGTTTATAAGTTTGGTAAATCTGCTACACTAGTTTACCCTAAAAATGGTATAGTATATGACTATCCCTATTATGTAATTAGAGATAATATGCTACGAGGCTTACATACATTGCTACTCTTAGAATATGATAATGAGAAAGGAATCTATATGACAATAAGTGATGCACTAAAAATACTATTAGAATTAGAGGCTAGGAATAAAGGAAACATTATAACTTCTAAGACAATAGTTATCGGCCTTGCTAGACTAGGCTACCCAGATGAGTTAATCAAAGCAGGAGAACTAGAGAAGATTATAAACTATAATTTTGGGCCTCCACCTCATACACTAATTATTCCAGCAAAACTTCACTTTATAGAACAAGATATACTAAGGAAACTCTACTGGATTAACTAGCAACGTAAGGTGTAAACCTATATGCAGTCTGTAATGGAAAGAGCTAGAAAGTACATCTACAACCTAAAGTATGCACTTAGGAGTCTAAGTATTAACAAAAATGTAAAACTAAACAATATAAATAAGGTTATAGATCATGTGAAAAGGTATCTAAGTGACGCTGAATACTACTTTGAGAAAGAAGACTATATAACAAGTATTGTGTGTTCATCCTATGCTGAAGGGGTTCTTGATGCACTAAAACTCTTAGGCTTATTAAGTTTTGAATGGCCTCACCCAATTATTGAAAGGAAGAAGGTGTTGGTTGGTGGAACATTCGATATAATTCATCCAGGACATATAGTGTTCTTAAGGGAGGCAGCAAAACTGGGTGATGTAGTTGTTATTGTTGCTAGAGATAATAATGTTACTAGGTTTAAAGGTAAGAAACCTGTAAATGATGAAAAACATAGATTGTTCGTAGTTTCAAATATTAAGGGAGTGTATAGGGCTAGACTTGGTGATTCCGAGGATATAATTAAACCTATACTCGAAGAGAAGCCTGATATAATATTTCTAGGTCCTGACCAAAAAATTGATGAATACCAGTTGAAAAGAAGGTTAGAGAAGGAGGGACTACATAATATCACTATAGTTAGAATGAAAAGAAAATTTAAAGATCTAGGAAAAGCTAGTACCACTGATATAATAAAGAGTATAATTAGAATGTTCTGTCAGAAATAAGCAAAACTTGATGTTAGCTTTTAAGTTTAACTGTAGACTTGTAGCATTAGCATTTTAGGTAATTCTTCTCCTTTTTATAATATCCCTAGATATTTTATCAGCTATTCTAATTGGTTCAGGTAGATGACCTGATTTCAAAGTGTTTTTTACTATTTCTACAGCAGTTTTCAGAGAGACTCCATGACCTATACTGACGTATAGTGGTTTATGTAGTTTGTTATGTTGTAATTTCATACATACAGCTAGGTTGTTAATGGTTATGTACTCTACGCCATTAACTATTCTTGATGTACCTGCAAGTTTCTTTTTAGCTACACCTATTGTCGGTATATCTAGTACCACTCCTAAGTGACTTGCAATACCAAACATTCTAGGATGGGAGAGTCCATGGCCATCAACTAGGAATACTATATCTCTTCTCTTCTTAAACTCGTAACATAGGGTAATGTAGAATGGTAACTCTCTAAATGCTAGGAAGGTCGGTATGTAGGGTACTCTTACTTCATCTATGTATACTTTTTTTCTAACAAGTTTAAGGGAGGGATACTCCATTATGATACATACTGCACAGGCTAAACTCCTTCTATACGATATATCAAGGCCGCCTATAAATTTCGGAGGGTAGGTAAATATGTCGTTTAATACTACCATTCTAGCTAGTAATTCTTGAACATGTTTAGCTCTATTAAGGTCGATCATTACATTTAGCCCATTATACTTTTTATATCGGAGGCTATTTTACACTCTAATATTATTCTTCTAGTGTCCTCAATTATTTTCCTTGCAACATCAATTTTTTGGCGTAGTCCTGGTACAAGGGATCTAGGGTATTCAAAGTCGTAGAGGAGTGTATAAAGATCCTCCATTAGTTTCAAGTATTTCCTTGCTTGTTCAACATTATCTTTAAGTAGTGATTCTAAAGCTTCCCTTTTCAACTCTCCTATTAAATCTGCTAGACCGTTAACTATGGATATTGCTGGTATATTCATGTCCTTTAATTTACTTGTTAATATAGTTGGATCATTTTTCACTATAGATAGTAGAGCTAATACCTCAACATATTCTTGGTATGCTATAAGGACATCACCATATGCTAATTCAGGGTATTTTGATAGATTATCGCCTATACTAGTTAATGTACTCTCAATACTCTTAAGTTTCTCTATAGCTTTATCTACTTCACCTTTATGAATTAGAGATACTGCTATTCCACAATCTCTAATTACTGTTCGTGTTTGTAAGAGAAGTTCCTCTCTAACATTATATTTTGTTTCAAGAGTTTCACGTACACTATTGAGTAACTCCATTACTATCTTTATGAATTGCTCCTCCATACATTATCCACGCTATTCATTTTACTGGATAGAATTTCTCTATAGCACCATCCCTTGATATTACTAGTACGTCGACACCATCTCCTGATATAGCATCACGTTCAATAGATGCTTTTATAGCTTTTACTGCTAATTCTTCACCTAACTTAAGACTCATATCCGGCTTATAGTGTGATTCAATTATGCCTATAGCTATTGGTGCCCCTGAACCTAATGCTGCATACTGATCCTCTATTAATGAGCCTAGTGCATCTAGAACATATAAGTGAGTTCCTGTTTCATCTATTCCACCGATTAGAGTTTCTGATAAGAATGGTAGCATTTTTTGGGAGTATAGTATGTTTGAGAGTAATTTAGCAGCTGCTTTTACTGTAATCCTTCTATTCATTGAGAGTTCATAAAATCTTACCTCTAAAGATAGAATTCTTGTAAGCATCTGCATATCAGCGAAAAGTCCTGCAAATGCAATACCCATTCTATCAGTAATTTTAAAAACTTTTTTACCAGTTTTACTAACTATAAAACCTCCATATGATATCCTCTTCTCACTAGCTAGTATTACACCATCTTTAAGCCTTATACCTACGCTAGTAGCACCAATACCGTACTCACGGTACCCCATATACTTCACCTTCATAGCTATCTAACATTCTAGCTGGCCTTGTATATTACTTTTTCCTAAGTGAATAGTTTCAGCGCTCCCCCTCTCCATTTATGTTTAGTTACAGATAACCTTATAACTACTAGCAAAGGTGTTTTGGCTGAAGGCAAAGGTGTAGCTGGAATGATATGTCCTGAATGTTTAAGTAAAAACACTATAATATGGGACTATAAGAATGGTGTTTTAGTGTGTTCTGCTTGTGGTACTGTTCTAGATAAACTATACGATTTTGAATGTAATAGAGCTACTAATGTTAATAATGAAGTATATGGATATGTTAGGAAAAATCTCAATGAAAAAACTGTACGTACTGAAAAGTGTCTACGTTTACGTGAGAATAGAGTTAATACATACTTTAAGGTATTTAGAAAGTTCAATTTAAGGCCTGGTGTGAGGGTGAAAGATGAGGTTATAAAGGAGTTAGCATTGGGTAAGAAGGTGAAGTTAGTTAAGACATTAACTAGATGTAATGCTGTAGATTTATCAAATGTACTAAGTGGACCAGAGTTAGAACAAGCAAGAATAATTCTAAATTTAATTAACGAGTGTCCACGATTAGCATCAAGAACTGATAGGGTAAAGCAGGCTTTAGCAGTACTCATACTTTACAAAATCAAGAACATTAATGTTAGTTATAGTGAAATTGCTAGGAAATTCCATGTTGATCCAGCAAATCTAATGAGAGCATACAAGGTATTTAAAGATAGATACTATGAAGAATTAATTAAGCATGTAAAAATGAAGATTTTTAATTAAAGATTATATCTAAATACTATATTTTGATTAGTTCATTTTGTATAGTTTAGTATTAACTTATCTACGACCATATTCAATTTTAGTATGTAAGAGGTAAAGGTGTATACTTAAGAATGAGTAGGAATAGTAAAGGAATTTTTAATGCTAAATTACTACCATATGTACCAACATATGAAGAGATTTTAAGTAAAATTAGGGGTAGGTATAAGAAGCTTAGGCCTAGGAGTAGGGGTTGGAGGGGTAGAAAGAGGTTAGAATTGGAGAGGATAGAGCTGGTATACAATGTTTTGAAAAGTGAAATTGATAGGTTAGTAGATACAGCTATCGATGTTGGAAAACTACACCCATTCTATGGGGATTTAGTTAAACTGCTAATAAACTATGATGAGTATGAACGGTGTATTCACGAGTTTAAGAAAGTGAGGAGACTACTCATACAATTTTATAATAAATATCATAGTCTTATTAAGAGTAAAACACCCGATATTAAAAGGGTGAAGGAGAGGGGAGATAGAGGTCCCATAATTAAATTTTATGCTGAAATTAAGAGACTTAGAAGGGAAGCTATAGGTAGAATGTTATCACTTTTAAAGAGGAGACATAAATGTCTAGAGGTTTTAAAGGAGAGTTACAAGGCCCTTCGTAATCTACCATCAATAGATGCTGAATTACCATCAATAATAGTTGCTGGAATGCCTCAAGTGGGTAAATCAACTTTAGTTAGTAAAATCTCGTCAGCAAAACCTGAGATAGCTCCATAC
>DQVH01000028.1 GCA_015661855.1 Desulfurococcales archaeon | reverse complement strand
CGATAACGGGTTTATGCTGACAATACCTAGAATCCCACTTAGTAAAAGTGATGTAGAGAAACTTGTAGAATCTGTAAAACCAGGTAATATCAGGAGTATTCTGGAGAAAGCTATTGAGCATACAGAGTTATTGAGGAGAAGGTTTAGACATTGTGCTGTAAGATCGTTTATGCTTTTAAGGAGGTATATGGATAGAGAGAAGAGTGTTCATAAACTCCAGTTAAGTGCTGAAAACCTACTAAATATAGTTAAGGAGTTAAAGGACTTCCCAATACTTAAGGAGGCTTATAGAGAGATACTAGAAGACTTTATGGATATACAGCATGCTATTGAGGTTCTAACTAAAATTGATAGGGGGGAGATAGAAGTTACAATTGTAGGGCCAAATAGTATTCCAAGTCCCTTCGCACACAATATAGTAGTTTACGGGTATAGCGATATAGTGTTAATGGAGGATAGGAGGCGTCTACTACAGAAACTACATGAGCAGGTTATAAACTACCTTAAATACAAATCTAAATCAGGTACATCACTATCTAGGAGTCTACATAACTGATGAATCCTTTAGCATTTGAGAGTTTATTTAATTTATTCCTTGAACTCTACAGGTTAAGAGAGAAAACCCTTTATAAACCCTATTCCCCCCAAAAGTGTAGGCTATGAGTGATTATTTAAGGAATGTTTACGTCCTACTAGTATCATGGGTTATATTCGCATTTACCTACTCTATAGTATACCCGTATATCGAGCTATATTTTACTGAACTTGGGGGGTCACTGAGTCTTGTAGGTATAGTGTTTTCACTAACACCACTTACAGCCTCACTATTCTACATTATAGGTAGCTATATAGCTGACCATTATGGTAGAAGGTGGCTTATTACGAGAGTTTCAATTCTAGTTGCTATTGTCTGTTTAGGTTATGCGTTAAGTCCCTCATGGCAATTCATTCTACTATTTATAATTTTAGAGGGAATTGTTGGAATTTATAGGCCTGCATTATGGGCGTTATATGCTGATAGCCTACCTAAGGATAGATTGGCTAGTGGGTTTCTTCTAGCTAGTGTACTACCTAGAGTTGCAACTATACCATCACCCTACATTGGTGGTATGTTAGCTGATACATACCATATAATGGGTTATAGGTATGGATTCATTATCGCAGCTATAGTAGCTTCCATAATAGCTATAATTAGGATGAAGTATATTGTGGAAACTCATAGAGTTAAAGTTACAAAGTGGAGTGATATTCCATGGAGGAGAGTGATTAGAGAGAGTTGGGGTGACATCATATCTACTATGAAGGGGCTACCTAGAAGGTTAATAGCAGTTTTCATATCGGCAATAGTATTCCACATGTCATCACATATATATGGATCTTATAGAGTTATAGTTGCTGTAAAGTTTATGGGGTACTCTAGGAGTACTATTGGTTTTACCCTATCATGTGCATACCTAATATTAGCTTTATGGTCTATTATTATGGTTAAATACCGTATTATAGATAGACTTCCGAAAGTTAAGACAATGGCGTTAATTATGGCACTCTATAGTTTAATCTACTTAATTTATACTCGTGGAGATTTATTGTCGATATTTATATCGTTCTCTCTATCAGTTATATCCGGTAATACATGGGCATCACTATACAACTCATACTTAATGGAGATTTCACCTATAGAGGTTAGAGCTAGAATTCACGCAATAAGAATGATAATACTAGCTATAGCAACAGTTTGTGGAGGTATACTAGCCGGTATACTCTACTCGATATACCCTCAACAACCACTACTACTATTCTATGCTAGTAGTGTTCTTGCAGTAATCTCAGTAATACTTTTAAAAGTTTTAATTTAATAGTTTACACTACTAATTGTCTGTGAGGCCTACATGTACTCTACATTTATAAATGGGGTTTAGTAGTACTCTTAGGTGCTAGTAGGTGAATTTTGGGTGGGAGCTAGTGGTTAAACCTGATTACAGTAAATTCTTTGCTAGTCGTGTAAATCTTATGTCACCTTCACCTATTAGGGAGGTTGTATCGAAAATAGCTATGAGGTCTAAAGTTAGAAAGGTAATATCTTTTGCTGCTGGTGAGCCTGATCCAAACGTTATACCTAGGGAGTTATATGCAGAGCTAGTTAAAGATATTCTTGAGAATATACCTAAATGTGTAAACTATTCACCAGCTGAGGGGGTACCTGACTTAAGGGAGGAGATTGCTAAGTTTATGGGTAGATATGAGGATGTAGATACAACACTAGATAACATTGTGGTAACTGTTGGTGGCTCTCAAGCACTAGATATTGTTGCTAGAGTTATACTTGAACCAGGAGATATAGTTATTGTGGAGAACCCATCATACGTAAATACCCTACTATGCTGGCAACACTACGGTGTACGAGTTATAGGTATACCTATGGATAGTGAGGGTTTAGTTACAGAGGAGCTTGAAAGAGTATTGAGGAAGTTGAAGAGTGAAAGTAGAATTGTTAAACTCGTTTACACTATACCTACAGGTCAAAACCCATCAGGTATAACTATGAGTATGGATAGGAGGAAACACCTACTAGAGTTAGCATCGAAATACGATATACTCATTGTTGAAGATACAGCATACAACCACCTAGTATACGATAATGTACAGGTTAAAACATTAAGATCCATGGATAGTGAGGGTAGAGTTGTATATGTTGGTTCCTTTAGTAAAGTTTTAGGTACAGGTTTAAGGATAGGATGGATTGAAGCTGATAAGGAGATAATTGAGAGAATAAGATACTGTAAACAACCTATAGATATGTGTGCTCCAGTAATCTCACAATACCTTGTACTCGAGATTCTACGTAGAAACCTATTCGATAGTATAAGGAGTAAAGCTGTAGAGGTTTACAGGTGTAAACGTGATTTAATGCTTAAAGCATTAGACGAGTATCTACCAGAACTTAAACATACAAAGCCAGTTGCAGGTATGTTCATACTACTATGGCTACATGAGGGAATAAACTGCTTTAAATTTGCAGATATACTACTGGAAAAGTATGATGTTGCAGTTATACCAGCAGCACCATTCTATACAAGTAGTGGAGGAGATAACGTTATTAGATTAAACTTCTCAATGGCTCCACAGGATATGATAGATGAGGGTGTAAGGAGAATAGCGATACTACATAGAGAGCTCACACGCAAACATTAATGTTTTAACTCTCTCGTTAAGTTAAAGTAGGCTGGAAGGAAAATTTAAATAGAGGAATAGTAGTAGCGGGGATTGGGAACACTCAAGAATTGAAATGGATGATGAGTTGAGGGATTCGGATTCAAGTGTTAATGAAGATACAGCTGAGCGCTGACATTATGATAGGTGTTTAAGTGCTTCTCTATAAAACTCTAGAAATGCATTAATATAGTTTTCAACACCCTCCTTTGATAGTGATGAAACAACACTATCCGTAAGCCACTGTATTACTATTGGTGCTGCTAAACCCAACATTATACACATTAATGCCATAAACAATACTATGGCTAGTGCTAACGCTATACCACTCTTCCTCTCATAAGCTACTATGGGAGGTCTAATCCATATAGTGTAGATGACTTTTATGTAGGCTACTACCGAGATAGCTGAAATAACTACCACCATGAGTGCTGGTATAATCATACCTGCTGCAACGTAAGCTTCGTATAGTAGTAGTTTACTGAAGAATCCACCACATATGGGGAACCCCATAAGTTGTAGAAACCCTACTACTATTGATACTGTAACGAGTGGGTATAATTTACCAATACCAGCCATTCTACTTAGACTTCTCGTACCAGAAGCCCATATCAGTATTCCTACAGCTAGGAATAATAGTGCTTTACCGATACTATGGTTTATTATGTGGTATAGTGTTGCAGTTAAACCAATATTCACAATGTATTCTGGTATATTCGAAAACCCTATAGCAATACCCATAAATATTAAACCCATATGACTTATAGTACTATATGCTAGAAGTCTTTTAACATCATCCTGTATTATCATTAGTAATGCTCCTATAACACCTGACACTATCCCCAGGATTAGGAGAACCCACATAACGAAATCTCTATACCCGAAGGTAGTTAGTATTGAGTCTACACCAAATAGTGTATATAGAAATCTAATTGTAGCATATGCACCAATATTAACGACTAACCCTGAGAGAGCTGCTGAAACAGGTGTTGGTGCTTCTGGATGTGCATCCGGTAGCCAGAAGTGGTTTGGAAATACTGCAGCTTTAAACGTAAAAGCCCATAAAGCTAGAGCTATAGATGTAGCACTAGCTACAAATATGTTACCGAAAACACCATCACTAAATATGTTAGTGAATGCTCTGTATACCTCTCTACTCTTAATAGCAATATCTGCTATATTTAGTGATCCAAAGGAGGCATAGATGAAGACTACTGCGAGAAAGTATAGTGTTGTAGCAGCAGCACCTATAAATGCATATTTTATAGCTGCTTCAACTGCTTGAATACGTGATCTATAGAATGCTACTAAACCGTAAGCTGATATAGCTAAAACCTCAATCATTACGAATAGGTTAAATACATCACCCGTATAGATACAGCCTAAAAGCCCTGTCTCTAAACCTAATAGTAATGTGTAATACCATTCATAACCATCCATTCCACGTGTATACCATATACTGTAGATTGTTATTAGGAGCATAACTAATGCCGATAGTAGTCCTAGAATAGCAGAGAACATGTCAACCTCATATGATATTCCTAATGGGGGTATCCAGCCACCATAAGCGTAGAGTATCGGTTTACCACGGCTCCATACAAGCCATGTATTGTATAGTGTTAGAGTAAATGCTATTAAGCTGAATAGTAGAGTGTAGTAGTCGTAGAACTCTTTTCTACGAATCTTTAGACTAAATAGTGGTATTGTGAAAGCTGCAATACCTAAGAGTGGTACGAGAATACCAACACTTTGAGTAGGCTCAATAGGTGAACTCATACCATACACCTTAATCAAATACTCTCTTAGCATACTTCTCGTAAGCTTCAGAAATACTCTTAAAAGCTACTTCAGGTTTAACACTTACAACATTAATCCAGTGAACATAGAATATTTTCCTCTTAGTATCTACATCGACAACAACTGTACCTGGAGTATTAGTTATTGAGTTAGCTATAGCTGTCATAGCGTAGTCTGTTTCTACATGGTATGGTACACGGACAATACCCGGATTAATTGGCATCTTAGGGTGTAGTATTCTACCTATTACATCAATATGGGCTCTCACTTCAGCTACAAGGAAGTAGTATATAGCGTATAGAAGTAGCCATACTAGTCTACTTGGTTCTAATAGTTTTCTAGGATTAGTTATAGTGATATTTGCAACCATATACCCTACAATTAATGAGACTATAATACCTGTAACTACATCGTATACACTTAGTGAACCACTAAACACAATGTATGTTATAAAGGATAGTATTGCAGGCCCTAGTGAGCGGTATAGTCTATTCACCATACACTACCACCTTCTAAGTTTTGCTATCTTTCTAACATCTGTAGTTCCACACAACCTGTACATTTGGAGTGTTAGGAATACTAGGAATAGGATTATTGCTAAACCTATAACTATAGCTGTAAGTACTAGTGCTTGGGGTAGAGGGTCTACAGCTACTAGTGTAAAATACTCTATATCCCCTCTTGACGGCTCTATTACCGTTAGAACTGGAGGTCTAAGTGGATGATATGGATTAGGCCAAGACCTATACCCTATAATTATAGCGAATGTATTAGCGGTATCACTGAATATCGTTAGTGCTATAATCTTCTTTATAAGGCTTGGTCTAGATAGAATACCATAAAGTGATATACCTAGGTTAACAAACATACATAGTATTAGTATTGTGAAGAGGTATACGTTTACGTTAATGACCATACCCTTCACCCTTCATAACCTTTAATGCTTCACTCTCCGGTATAGCTAAGAGTATGAATACTATCGTGAAGCCTGCTGCAACAGCAAACATCTCTGAAATGTTGAATAGTAGTGGTGTACCACTAGTTAGTACCTCACCTAGTTTCCACGGTAAACCTACTGGTGAATACGGTTTTGGTTGATTCTGGAATACAAATGCTGGTATACCATGTATTAGAGCTACTAATAACACTATGAATGCTGTTAAACCTACACCAAGTAAACCTAAACTCCTAAGTATAAGCATGTTCTCCTTACTAACCCTCATACTGTGGAGTACATATACTGAGAACACTACTAGTACTAGGAGTGGTGCTATAGCTGCTGTAGCTCCACCCTGGAATCCTCCACCTGGAGTTAAATGTCCATGGAGAGTTATTGATGCTGCTACTGCAAGAATCATACATAGTGTTATTTTGGTTACGGT
>DQVH01000012.1 GCA_015661855.1 Desulfurococcales archaeon | reverse complement strand
TTATAATAGTTTTAATATTTCTATCAATGAGTATAAAGATTGTAAAGGAGTATGAGAGAGCAGTAGTATTTAGGCTTGGACGATTTGTTGGTGTAAGAGGTCCAGGACTATTCTTCATAATACCGGGTATAGAGTCTATTAGGAAGGTTGATTTAAGGATAATGTCAGTTGATGTACCAGAACAGAGGATTATAACTAAGGATAATGTAACTGTAGGTGTAGATGCAGTAGTATACTATAGAGTTGTTGAACCTGATAAAGCAATACTTAATGTAGAAAACTATGCATATGCAGTACTCTTACTAGCTCAAACAACATTAAGAGATGTACTAGGCCAAGTAGAATTAGATGATTTACTAACGAGGAGAGAGGAACTCAATAAGAGACTTCAAAGAATACTCGATGTAGCAACAGACCCATGGGGTATTAAAGTTACAGCAGTAACATTAAAGGAGGTTAAACTACCAGAGGGTATGCTTAGAGCTATGGCGAAACAGGCTGAAGCGGAAAGGTGGAGGAGAGCTAGAATAATAGAGGCTGAGGGTGAAAGGCAAGCTGCAAGTATTATGAGTCAAGCAGCAGAATTCTATGAAAAACACCCAGCAGCATTAAGGCTGAGAGAGCTACAAACACTAGTTGAAGTAGCTAGAGAGAAAAACCTAGTATTGATAACACCTGCATCAATAGGTAGCGAATTATACTCAGTACTAGGCTTAGTTAAAGGTTTAACAAAAACCCCTTCAGAGCAGAAGTGATAAGCTAATGAGGGCTACTATAGAGAAGTACTTAACCCTAATACTAATTTTATTTACAATACTAATAGTAGTCTACTCTGCCATCCCCTTAAAAGGAGTTAAAACTGGAAATACTATTGGGGAAGAGTATATTGTATCGAAGGTAATAGTGTTTAAACTTGATGGAGACTCTATAGATCAGGGTGTTTCAAGAGCAATACTTAAAGCTCTAGATAAAGCTAGAAGAGAGCACGCAATACTAGTATTACTACTGCATACACCTGGTGGGGAACTCTCTTCAACAATGAGGATTGTTGAGGAATTCCTGAGATCGGATATACCGATTATAGGCTTTGTACATAAGGGTTACGCATTGAGTGCAGGAACAATAATACTATTATCAACACATATAGCCGCTATGGCCCCGGGAACAGTTATTGGAGCATCACAACCGGTAACATATAATCCACTAGCAGGGGTGTATAAGCCAGTTAATGAGAGTAAAATACTAAACCCAATAGTGAAAATGTTGGAGGTTATAGCTGAGGAGAGAGGTAGAAATAAAACAGCAGCAAAAGCGTTTGTACTAGAAAATCTATCATTAGATCCGAAAACAGCATTAAAATACCACGTTATAGACATTATAGCATACAACGTAAACGACTTACTAGAGAAGATTAATGGGAAAACTATAAGACTTATAGGGAATAAAACCGTAAAAATACTAATTAAGCATCCTAGTATCGAAGAATATGAGTGGGGATTAGCAGAACACCTAGTACACGTACTTTCAGATCCTCTACTCAGTAGCCTCCTATTCATGCTAGGATTCTATATTTTACTCTTAGGTCTACTTTCAGGACAAGTACATGTAGCTGTAGTCGGTATATTACTATTCCTTCTAGGACTTGTAGGTGTAGGCTTCTCCATAAATATATTATCAGCTATACTAATGCTATTAGGCTCGATACTACTAGTAATTGAACTATTTGTTATACCCGGTTTCGGTATAGTAGGGATAACAGGTATAGTAATGATAGTATTAGGTATACTATTAATGCCGTACTATCTACCGGAAAGGTGGATAGTAACTCAAGAGTTTTATCAGAGATTCATCAATACAGCGTTAATTGTTGGTAGTGCATTAGGAGCATTCTTTGCATTCGCACTATACAAAATCATAAAAGCTAAAAGGTTGAAACCTAGAGTTGGAGTTATAGAGCAGAAGATAGGTGAAGCTATAGAACCAATAAAGCCTGGACGTAGAGGATTCATAATAGTTAATGGAGAGTATTGGCTAGCAGAATCGGAAGATGAGATAAAACCTGGAGATAAAGTAATCGTAATTGCGAAATCAGGTCCCATACTAAAAGTTAAAAAATTACACTCATAATACGTACTGATTATGACGTTTTTGCTGTCTCTAACTACCTTATTATTGGGGGAGGTCCTAGTCTTCGTATAAATAGTACTACTCCACTCTTTAATTCTACTACAGCTCTATTCTCCGATGTAAAAACCATAGATACTTCATCCTTTAACTTACTATTTTCAGTTAACAGTTTGATGAACCTGTTTAGATCTGACACTACTATATCAATAACTCCTGAAGGGTGAACACCTACATCCTTTACATGAAGTATCATATACATTTACACCCTCTGGTAAAGGTGGAGACAGTAACTGAATAAAATAGGTTATGTTTGGAGTCATTATCTACCTGTTAATAGCTCTACTTGATCTATCTGAGTAATGTACTGTATAGTCTTGGGGTTTTAATTCTGAAACTATGTAGTAGAATGCTCTCCAGGGGTCAGAGTTTCTACCACACGTATAGACGTCAACAGTAGCATACCTATATTCAATCCATGTGTGGATAGCGATATGGCTTTCAACAACTAGTGCGATAACACTTACACCACCCTTACTACCACTAAACCTCCAAGACCTAATATCCCATAATGTCATATTTGCAATTTTAGCAGCCTCAATAACAATCCTCCTTAGCCTATCTTCATCGCTAAGAATCTCCTTAGGACACCCATAGAGATTACCATAGACATGTCTACCTACAACTCTATCGCTAGTATCCTCTGGGAGAAACACTTTTTCCATATAGATACCCTATTAGCAACACCTAGCCGTAAATAACATCTATAAAGTTTAAAAATTTATCCCTCCAAAACAGTACCTTAAGTGTCTTCAGGAGGTTAAAATTTAATTACCCTCCTTCACCATAATAATACTGAACACGTTACTATACATCTCGGTGAACACATGATAGCGGAAATAATATCCGTAGGTAACGAGCTTCTAATAGGGAAAACCGTAAATACTAATGCAGCATGGCTTGCAAGAAAACTTACAATACTAGGTTTCAACGTTAAACGTATAACAGTAGTACCTGACGACGAAGATAGTATAGTTAGTGAAGTTAAAGCCTCAATAGGTAGAGGTAGTAAATTAATAGTTATGACTGGTGGTTTAGGCCCAACATTTGACGATAAAACTAGTGAGTCTTTAGCTAAAGCGTTAGGGAGAAGGTGGGTTATAAATGAGGAAGCTTATAGAATGGTTAAGTTAAAGTATGAGAGAAAGGGTCTCCCACTTACAGAGCATAGGGTGAAAATGGCTAAAATGCCTGAAAACGCTAAACCGATACCCAATCCTACAGGTACAGCTCCAGGAATATACATTGAACATGGAAATACAATAATAATAGCTCTACCCGGTGTACCATCAGAAATGAAGGAAATGTTTGAAAAATATGTTGAACCAAAACTGAAAAACTTAGTAAAAAACAGGTACTTTGTTGAATCCAAGATTATAGTTAAGGGTATTCCAGAATCAACAATTGCACCAATAATAGATAAAGTAGTTAAAAGCGAACCATTAGTCTACGTTAAAAGCCACCCCAAAGGGTTAGAGCTAGAAAAGCCAGTAATAGAACTACACTTATACACATCAGATAGCAGTCGAGAGGCAGCCCTTGAGAGACTTAGAAAGGTTAAGGAGCTATTGAGAAAGGAGATATTAAACTTTACTGGAGAGTTTATCGAGGAATAGAAGTTATAATTCTAAGCATATAAGAGATAGCATAAATAGTGTAACAGTTTAAAACGTGGTGTCTACTGTGAAAGTATTAGACAATATGAGGTTGGTGAAGAAAGATAGAATACTTGGTGAAATTGTAACATCATTTAATTCATCAATAAAACTTGGCGGAATAAGTAATCCTAAGTTTAGAAAAGTATATTTAGATTTAGATTCATCAGCTTCAAAAGACATATCAGTAGCAATACTAGACATAGGTCTAACTACGAGAACTCCACCACAACATATAAAGTGGAGATTATGGTTTAATGGATTCCCTCTAGCAAGAGAGTTTAAACCCTTCACAATAAACTATATTGAAGGTGAGGGATACTTCTATAAAATATTATTTGACGTAACACCAGTAATGAAGCTAGGTAAGGATCAACACACAGTCTCCATATACTATGAGGGATCTGAAAGTCTAGTAGTAAACCATATCAATCTTATAGCTGCACTTTTAGCTGATGGTGCAGAGAATAGCTATACTTACCTTTCCGGAGGACTAATTTTAGCACCAAATACATCATACACTCTAAAGATACCAATTGAAATATTAGAGGGTGGAGTAGGCGAACTTAAAGTAACAATAGATGTACCATCAACCCTAGCGAGAGTACATGTAAAACTCAACGGCCACGATATATTAACATTAGATGGCATTGTAGGATGTGAGGAGATAGTAGTATCAAACTTAAATCTTGAATGCGATAACATAGTAGAGGTAATTCATGAATCTAAAGGTCAACAATACTACCCCAAACACGTAAAAATATCAAATATACTATTAGCCTCATCAAAAACGTTAAAACCGAAAATAACAGTATCGAGTATAACCTATAATGAAGACGCAAGTAAACTAACTGTAAAGCTTAAAAATGTTGGGCATGTAGAACCAGATAAAATAATCCTTCTAGCACTATCCAAAGGAGTGCCAATAGCTAGGACCATTGTTAACCCGATAAAGCCTAGTGAGGAAAGTGAAGTAGAACTATCACTAGAGAGGCTAGGTAGAGGAGTTAAAGAGTTAACATTAAGAATTATATGGACTAGACTAGGTAAAACAATGTATGAAGATAGAAAGGTAAATCTATCTCAACTCCAATCCTAACATAAAACCATCATTAAACTATTATTAAATATAGTGTGCTATTATGTTACACAGCATACTTGAAATGTATAATGTTATTGATGTTTTCTGTTTACTCTCATACATAAATGGAATATCAATAGTAACAGTATTAACTTTAGAGTTTAGCAGTCCAATATTACATTGCCTAACTACTACATCTACCCCTACCCTACTTTGAATAATTTTTACCATATGGGGGCTAGCTATATTACTGAGTAAGTCGGGTACGTTGATTGTAATAGTTGATCCACTATACTCACGTACTATTATAGCGAAGTTAATATTATACTTACTAATTATGTTATTGAGTACTCTATTTAGCCAACTACCATTAAGAGAGGCTAGTTCATCAAGGAATAGTAGTTTACCGTTAACACTCTCTAATGAAACATATCTATCGCCATAGAGTTTCCAATACTTATCTGAGTTTATGTAGAAGACTACTCTACCTATGTTATTTAGCCATTCCTCCACCTTACTCTCTTTAAGTTCTTCAAGTAGTTTATTCCTAAGTTTAGTGTAGTCATCAACACTACTAAACATTCTACTAAGAACTACTATCACCCCATTAATTAACATGTATACTTTAAAGCTACCGATAGACTCTACCTCTCGTGAACACCCCTCAAGTACGTAGTTTAATGATGTTAAGTCTAGTTTCTCACTCATAGCTGGTAGAATATGACCTAAACCATTAAGTCCATTAACATCAATACATGGAACCATAACAATAGTGAATCCATACTTATACGACCTCTTAAGTAATATAGCTAGCTTGAGAATACCACTAACTAAACTGTACTCATACCCTCTAAACCCTGTTACTACTAGTACTCCTCTCTCTCCACCTCCAAATACGAAGTAGCATATTCGATTGTGGAGTACATGAGGTTTAATACCAATACTTGATAATTCAGATATTAGTGACCTATAAGCCATAACCTAATACCCCTTTAAACTTTCAACAACACCTCTATTAACCCTTATTCATAGTAGATTAAATTAGGGGCACTAGTTTACTAATGGTAGTAATGAACTCAAGGGGGTTTAGAATATACTAAAGTATAGGTTTACTGTAAAGAGAAGACCACTGATTACATTTTGGACTGCCAAAAGAATACTTAACGCTTACAATAAGGGGTTAGAGAGTACAACTGTAACTCTAGATTTAGGTTTTACGTGGGAGAAAGTACGTATTGTAAGTAGGTATGTCGATATTAGAGGTGTATTGATAGATATTTCACAGCTTGAAAACGTAAGAGACGACTCCATATATCTCATTCGAGATGACGGTATAGTTAGGATAGCACTCTATACTAACGGTAAATACTATAAATTGAAGGCCCTAGGTGAAACAGTATCACCAACTCTAGAAATAAATGGTATTCATATGCATAGAATTAAAGATATAACACCAATAGAGGATGCTGAATTAAAAGTTAAAGCTGCAAAAGTAGGTAAATGCCATAGAGTACTAGATGTATGTACGGGTTTAGGATACACAGCTATTAAAAGTTTAGAGAGAGGTGCATGTGAGGTAATAACTGTAGAGAAGGATTTAAACGTATTGAAAATAGCAGAGTTAAACCCATGGTCGTGGAGGCTATCAGATAGTAGGATAAGCTTATACCTAGCTGATGCAGTGGATTTCGTAAAGAGTTTACCTTCAGAATACTTTGATAGAGTAATACATGACCCTCCAAGATTTAATTTAGCAGGTGAACTATATAGTGAAGAATTCTATAGTCAACTATACAGAGTTTTAAAGAGGGGAGGCATTTTATACCACTACGTAGGGGAGCCAGGTAGAATTAGAGGTAAGAGTATAGTCCAAGGAGTCATAAGTAGACTAGAGAGAGTAGGCTTCTACGTACGAAAAAACCACTATAAGCTAACTTTAGGTATAACAGCATATAAAATTTAAACCTAAAACACTATTAACACATAACATACCATAATAGGATAACCATTAGTTATCAACAGGTTAATGCAGGAACACTATATCTAACAAGTACTAGAGTGTTTGGAGAAAACGGGATAGCACATATAAGAGTTTTCAACTATACTAGAATCTACGTGTCAGAGAAAGTTACCTAGTATATTTAAGTACATTAGGAACTCACTTTACAGTTGAAGGAGGGGTTAAAAGTTTTGAATGTAACAGAAATGAAGGAAAGTGGAGTAGTAGGGGTTCTTGAGAAACCTTATGCTATAGATATTTTAGAGACGATAATGTCAAAGGGTAAAATTAAACCCGTAATAGGCTTAGAGACTGGTATCAGGTATTTAGAGTTTGAAATATACCCCAACTGGAGGGAGGTTGTAGAAGAGCTTATACAGGCTAAACTAGTTGAGAAGGTAATTGTAGATATGGTTATAGCGTGTCCTAGATGTGATAGTATCCATATTAGTACACGCTACCACTGTAGATACTGTAACTCATTTCATATATTATTTACAGAGATAATACAGCACGTTATATGTGGATACATTGATACTAAGGTGAAATTTAAGGTAGAGAATAAACAACTTACATGTCCTCGATGTGGGGCACAACTTAGAAGAGAAGGTATAGACTATATTATTTTAGGTAGAGTATTCGAGTGTAGAAGTTGTGGAAGGAGAATGGATAAACCGGAAATAAAACATGTATGTAGACGTTGTGGTTTAGAGTTTACAGTGAGAGAGGCAAGGTATAAACCAGTATACGCCTATAGATTAAGCTCTCTAGGGGAAGAAATAATATCAAAAGGGTTGCATGTAAGGAAGAAACTCATATCACTACTTACTAGCCTAGGATATCAGGTTGAAGAGAACGCAAAATTCCCGGGTTATTCGGGTATTGAACACTCATTTGATATACTAGCTAAAGGTGAAACAAACTCTATAGCAATAGACTTTATCGGTGGAGGTGAAAGAGAGGCATCACTAGAAATTCTATCAAGAACTATTAAGGCGTTAGATACAGGTACAATAAAATATGTCGTTATAGTTCGTAGTATACCCGAAACTGTAAAGAAGATGGTGGAAAGCCAAGGTATAATAGTAGTGGAGGGCTACCTTTATAGAGATATTGAGGAGAAGATGAAAAAAATACTAATGAGTTAGTTTAAAATAGAGAAATCTATCGTTTTAGGGTGTAATTGGAGGCTTTGGTTGAATACCCACTTGAACTCCCGTAAGTATAGTAATTACAGCATCTATAAATGTAAAATAAACCATAACCACTAGTAATAGTATTGATGCATGTAGTAATCCTGGACCAAAAACACCATAGTAAACCTTTGATAACACTATAGCACATGTTATCATTAATATTATTGATGCATAATATAATACTGCTTTAATATGCCATGGAGGTATGAATGCTATAGCGAATCTACCTCCACCAATGACAACTCCTGGTGACGTGTACATACTCATATTCATGTATAATAGTATAGCACTTACTATAAGGTAAACTATTATAGCCATGTAGACTATTACTCCATATACTTTAAGCTCTCTACGTCTTTCATCATTAAATCTCTGCAGAATTAGTGCAAAATTTGATGCAGTTCTTAAAACTTCAGCTGCTCTACCTCCACTATAGTATGCTTCAGCTACCATTAATGATAGCTTTCTAGTTATAGGGCTTTCACCCTTAAAAACCTCCTCTACAGCTCTACCCAAATCCTCACCAAACATCATCCTTAATGCTAATCTTTTTAATAGTGGTGTAAGTGCACCATAATCTTTAAACGATAACTCCTCAATAGCTTTAGTTAATGGTATACCCGTTCTAACAAGTTCAGCAAGGTCTCTAAGAAATATAGGTAGGTTTTGCTCAGTATTCATTTTACGGCGTAAATTAATATAGTATGCTATTCCCGAAGGTAGAAGTGCTATAATTAAAGTAGTATTTAATGTGTTAATGAACTCTATGTTGTAGGGTATTTTTAAAGCTCCACCAGCCACCAGTATGGTCTTATTAGGGTCGTACACTCCAGCTATAATCATCATTAATAGTAAATATGTGAACGCCAATGTAATAGATAGAATAGCTATAAT
>DQVH01000119.1 GCA_015661855.1 Desulfurococcales archaeon | reverse complement strand
TTAAATGAGCTTGTAAGGGAGCATGAAGACTATATTAGAATAGTTGCAGAACTTGGTAGTAGAAGTAACCTAACTATAGACGCACTTAAAAAGCTAGGTTTTAGTGAGGGTAAAGCTAGGAGAATTGTTGAGGCAGCAAAGAAGAGTATGGGAGCTGACATATCAGAGGAAGATATAATACCTATGCAAACACTAGCAAAAATAGTACTGGAATTATATAAGTTAAGGAGTGATATAGCAGACTACATTGATACTGTAATGAAGGAGGTTGCACCAAATGTAACAGCACTTGTAGGCCCACTTCTTGGAGCAAGACTATTATCACTAGCTGGAGGGCTTGATGAACTAGCAAAACTACCAGCATCAACAATTCAGGTATTAGGTGCTGAAAAAGCACTCTTTAGAGCGCTACGTACTGGAGGTAAACCACCAAAACATGGAGTTATATTCCAGTTCCCATACATACATAAATCGCCTAGATGGCAGAGAGGTAAAATAGCACGAGCATTAGCAGCTAAACTAGCTATTGCAGCAAAGGTTGATGCATTTACAGGTCGATATATAGGTGATAAGCTAAGAGAGGATTTAATGAAGAGGATTGAAGAGATTAAACAGTTATATCCGAAACCACCTAAACGTAAACTTGAGGAGCGTAAGAGAGTAGAAGAGAAGAGAGTACCTAAACGTAAGAAGCGTAGGAAGAGGTGAGGAGGGAGGGTAGGTCTTGTCTGAAGTTAAAGTGAAACCACATGATAAATATAACCACGTCTACATAGTTGAACTAGAAGATGGAAGTCTAAGACTAGCTACAGAAAATTTAACCCCCGGACATAGAGTTTATGGTGAAAGACTATTCAAGATAGGCGATAAAGAGTATAGAGAGTGGAATGCTTATCGAAGTAAGCTTGCAGCAGCACTAATAAAGGGTATAGCTGAATTACCAATAAAGAAGGGAGATAAAATATTATACTTGGGTGTAGCTACAGGGACAACAGCTAGTCATGTATCAGACATAGTTGGTATGGAGGGTAAGGTTTACGGAGTAGAATTTGCACCAAGAGTTATGAGGGAGTTTGTAACATTATGTGATATAAGAAGAAACCTCATACCCATACTAGCAGATGCTAGAATGCCACACAAGTATAGACATATTGTTGAAGAAGTTGACGGATTATACGCTGATGTAGCACAACCTGAACAGGCAAAACTAATAGTAGATAACGCCAAATACTTCCTAAAAGATGGAGGATACCTATTCTTCGCTATAAAGGCTAGAAGTGTAGATGTAACAGAGGAACCCTCAGAAGTATATAAGAAAGAGATAGATACACTAAAAGAAGGAGGATTCGAAATAGTAGATGTAGTACATTTAGAGCCATTTGATAAAGACCACGCTATGGTACTCGCAAGATACCATCGAAAATAGAATAATTATAGATTAGAGTACATCCAAATTCTCCATATTTTTAACACTAATAGAGAGCTAGCTAGGAAACTAAATATATGAAAGACTTTTAAACATAAATATTGGCATGTACTAGTATTAGGTGGAGGATAGACTATAGGGTTCAATAATGTCAAGTCGACTACAAAGACTACATGAGAAAGTATGTAGTATATTGGAGAAAGCAGGCTATAATGTAGGACTAGTTAGTTATCCTAGTGGTGAAAGAAAGAGATCAATAAACTTCATCGCTAAAAAACAGGATAGAACACTACTAATAAAGGTAATAGATGATGTAGACCTGATCTCAGAGAATGAAGCAAAAGAGCTTAAATCACTATCAATAATGTTTAAAGCTAAAGGCATAATTGTTGGCGAGAAGTCACACAGAGGTAGACTCGAAGACATGGTAATATACGAAAGGTTCAATATACCAACAATTACACCAGAATCACTGGAATGTCTTTTACGGAATGGAAACATATACATATATGCTGGTAGAGGAGGATACTATGTTAGAATTAACGGTAAAAAATTAAAAGAGATAAGGGAGAGTAGAGGTCTATCACTAGGTAATGTTGCACAACTACTTGGGCTAACAAGGAAAACAGTATATGAGTATGAGAGAGGATGCCTAAACACCACACTATATAAGGCTATACGTATAATAGAGTTATTTGGTGAAGAAGTACTAAAACCATTCAGTATTGATGAGTTAGAAGTTAAAGGTGAAGTAGAGTATCCTATACCTGAAGAAACAGTTGAAAAGGAAATAATAATCCACCTTTCAAGTAGAGGATTTCAAGTAGTACATACAAGGGCTACACCAATAGATATAGCTGCTCAACTTGAAAGCAAATCGTATAGACTATTTTTCGCAGTCAAACATAGAAGAGAGAAAAATATGATGCCTAAAGTTGAAGCCCTCCATAAGATACTCAAAGTAATCAAAGCAAAAGCTATAGCGATTGTAAGTAATGCCGATGAAGAGAAGGATATTGAAAGCTTAGGTATTTACACTATTAGAGAGGATCAAGTTAAAGAGTTCAAGAGAGCAGAAAATATAATTGAACAAATAATGTAAAGTAAGTTATTGAGCGAGACTATGAGTAAAATTAGAATTGCCATAACAGGTCCTCCAGGTTCCGGTAAATCTACTTTACTTAACAAAGTCGTTAATTACCTTAGAAGTAAGGGTTTCACTATAGGGGGTATAATCTGCCCTGATGTTCGTGATAGTAGAGGGTTTAGAGTTGGATTCAAAATAATAGATATACTTACCGGTAAGGAAGCATGGCTCGCTAAAAAAGGCTATGGTAGAGGACCTAGAATAGGTAAGTATATTGTTAATGTACATGAGGCTGGTAAGCTAGGTGTGGAAGCTTTATCCTTAGCTCTAGAGAGAGCAGACATTATAGCAATAGATGAAATAGGTCCAATGGAGTTACTAATAAATGAACTCAAAAATAGCTTTATTAACGTACTTAAATCCGATAAACACGTAATAGTCGTCCACCACTATAAACTTTCAGATCCTACCATTCTAGCACTACTTAAAAGTTATAAGAGGTATGTAGTATCACGTGAGAATAGAGAAAGATTATACCATGAGATAATATCGTACATTAAATCGTATATTGCATAATTGGAGATCCAGTTCCGTAAGTTAAATATTTAAAAGAGGTAGCATAATAGCTTATGACATACAGTAGTATTCATAAAAGAATTCCATTAATAATTATAAGGGAGGGATTGACGAAAGCTTTTATACCAAACTTAGACTACTATAGGAGGCCTAATGGACTTTATGAGCCATCGTGGGCACCAGTCTTCTACAATCCGCGTATGGAGTTTAACAGAGATATTGCAGTACTCTTCATTAACACTATAGACTATCCCCATAAGATGATTGTAACGGATCCACTAGCCGGAACAGGTATTAGAGGGATAAGGTATGCTATTGAATGCTCCAATGTAGAAAAGGTATATATTAATGATATAAACCCTATAGCCTACGAGCTCATGCTTGAAAATGTAAAACTAAATAATGTTGAGGATAGGGTTATTGTTGACTGTTTAGAGGCAAATTTAATGTTAAGATATTATGTGTCGTTAGGTGTGAGATTTGATCTAATAGATATAGATCCCTTTGGTTCACCTATACCATTCATTGATTCCGCATTAAATGCTTTAAAAAACGGTGGTTTCATAGCAGTTACAGCTACAGATACCGCTCCTTTAACAGGTACTCATGCTGATGCATGTTTTAGAAGATACCATGTGAAAGTGAGTAAAACCGATTTTGAAAAGGAGATGGCAGTTAGAGTTCTCTTAGCATCACTAGCTTTAAGAGGAGCTGTATACGATCTTTACATGGAAGTGTATCTTTCATACTATGCTGATTACTATGTAAGAGCCTACGTGAGATATTGTAAAGGAGCTAGAAAGGCTTCAAGTATCATAAAGAACGAAATTGGCTACATTCTATACTGCTATAACTGTCTCTTCAGGGATGTCTCTACAGAACCATTTGAATATTCACATACATGCCCTATATGCTCATCGAAACTCATAATACTTGGCCCGTTATGGATTGGAAAACTAGGCAAAATAGAGCTTATAGATAAAGCATTAACTGTTCTTGGGGAACTCCAATTAAATACTAAAAATAGAATTATAGCTCTCCTTACTACATTGCGGGAGGAGTATAAAATAAATTCACCATACTACTATAGACTTGATAAATTATGTAGTAAACTCCGTACATCAATGCCTCCAATGCAGAAACTTATAGAGGAAATTGAGAGGCAAGGGTATAGAGTGGTAAGATCACACTTTGATAGTAGAGGTTTAAGAACAGATATGCCTTATAATTTACTTAGAGAGTTAATTTTAAACATGAAGTCTTAAAATTAACTGGCTGTAAGTGCTATTGTTTACGTTTTCTTACTTCACTTAAAATCCACTTAGTTAGTTTAGGGCAGGTTACAGGATTCAAGTAGCTTCCTTCACCACACCTTAAATATTGAGAGCATGTGAAGCATGGTATGTTTATTACCAAATCTATATTGATATCTATCCCCTTTTCCTCTTTAAGCATTAACCTGTAAGTTCTCTTACCATTATGTACTACTGGTTCTCTCTCAATAAGCCCCTTCTTCAAAAGTCTAAGAGCTATCCTTGAACCTTCCCTACTATCTACTCCTAATATACGCCAAAGCTCACTCTGGAGTATCCCATTCTTTCCAGACTTCCTTATTATTTCGTAAGCTTTCCTCTCTAATGGTGTTAATGATATACTCATCTCAACTCATTCCTCAGAAACTAAATTGTTAAACATTATATCATCATATTTTCATCATTAGTTCTTCTCGAACCACTCCACACTAAAATACTCTATACTAGGTAGTAAAAATACCTTTACTAGGATAGCTAGAGCTCTTATGAAATAAGATAAGAGCAGAGGTTTACATCATAATGGTTTGAAGTTAGAAAGTGAGTAAGCATCTTTTAAAACCACTAAGTCTACTAGTACATGGTACAAATCCTCCAATAACAAATACTCGTATAGTCAACCAATGTCCTAAATGTTCTCTTAAACTATCTCTGAAGAGTAGGGAGGGAGTTTTAGAGGACAAACACGATTATAAAAATTGTTGCCCTCCCTGAAAAGTTACAGTTTAACTATTACACAGAAGTTATCGATGAACTCCTTATACCTATTTCTAACTGTAACTTCTGTTACATTTGCTGCATCTGCAACCTCTCTTTGAGTTCTTTTCTCATCTAGAAACACACTTGCAAGATACACTGATGCTGCAGCTATACCTAAAGGTCCTTTACCACTAGAAAGACCATTCTTAACCATGTAGTTTAGTATTTCAGCTGCTTTAGTTTGTACGTATGGTGGTAGTTTAAGTTTACTAATTAGTTTTGGTATATAGTCTACAGGTTTAGCTGGAGGTGGCGATTTCCCTAGTAGTTGCAGTAGCTTTCTGTAGCTTAATGCTACATCCTTTTTTGGAACACCAACGTATTTAGCTATTTCATCTAGAGTTCTAGGTATTTTCTGAAATCTACAAGCAAGGTATATTGCAGCAGCTATATAGTTATCTATAATTTTCCCTCTTAGAAGTTTCACCTCCATGAGTTTCCTCAAGATAATACAGGTTTCCTCCTGAACTTTTTGTGGTAAACCTATCTTATTTATCAGTCTATTAACTTTAGATAGTATTTGGACTGTTCTTTTCTCAGAAGCTCTAATTCGGATTTTCTTGTGTATTATTCTCAATCTTTTAGCTCTAATAGCGCTCATACCACTTAATGTTCTACCGGAGTAATCTTTATTTCTCCAATCTATAGTTGTTGTTAAGCCGAGATCGTGTATTGTAGGTGTAGGTGGAGCACCTACTCTACTCTTACGCTCTCTCTGTTCGGGTGTAAAAGCTCTCCATTCTGGACCGTAATCTATTATCCTCTCCTGAACTACTGTACCACAGAATTTACATATAAGTTCTCCACGTTCCGGAAAAAATATTAAATCACTTGAGCCACAATATGGACACTTCATACCTTTATAACCTCACCCTCCCCTTTTACCTTTTCTAAAATGTTTTAATGATTTATGTCTTCTACGAGCACTTTTCACGGACTTTTTGGGTTCAAAAAAGTATAGTGTAGTATTAGTTAGTGCTTCTTCGTTGACACCTTCTACTGTAACTTTAACTAGTGCATAAGGATCTTTAACAGGGCCTATAACATCCTTTACTACACCAATATAGTTGAGTTTACTATCATAAACCTTAACCCCTAATGGTGGAACATTTACAAGTTTTACTACTAAATAACCTGACTTAGACTTGTGTAATACGGTACCCAATTTCCTCATTACCTCAGGGGCCTCCTTAGAGTGTTCTTAAGTATTACCGATTAGATTTTTAAGAGTAACCACTCTTCAGAATTAATTAAGCTTTTTAAGTTGTTAATTAGACTTCTTTAAAATAAACTTGTAACTTTCCACATAGACTCAATAGAAATAGAGGTTATTCTCATGTAGTTAACTCTTACTAGTAGTTTCTCTCAACTCCTTAATTTTCCTTGAAATCATTATTAGTGTATGCAGTTTCGATTTAACCTTATTAACTACTATACACTTTGTATCCTTAAACCATAATCTTGGATACTTTTTTTCGAGAATTAAGGGTTCTAAACCTAACATTTTAGCTGCTTTAACTATTTCATCAACTTTCGGTCTTTTTACAGCTTCACTTAATGGTATTTTCCTTCCCTTACCTCTACTACATGAAGAGTCGATATAGCTAGGCCATACTATTATTCTTTTCCCCTTAAATTCTCTACTCAATACCTTACACTTCCATTAGCATTAGTTACTGAATTAGTACAGCGTTGATTACACCATCCTGTCCAGGCCTTGAAGTTACTTTAGCTTTTCCTAGCTCAGTTTCTATTATAGCTCCTTTAACTATTATACCTCTACGTGCATAATCTCTATTAGCTGGCGTCTCAATGACACCTAGTATTTTAACTTTTCTAGCAGTATTAGTTTTAGGGTCGATAACATTAGCATATGCTGTAGTTTTCAATTTGACCTTAATATTACCTCCAAAAGTTCTTACTATAACTCTTTTATCACTACTACCTATTTTTGTCTCAGTAAAGGGGCCTCCTAATTCATATTTTCTCTTCTTACGGTGTGGTCTCTTCTCTCCCCCTGTAGGCTTCTTTAAATCATTACCCTGATAGTAACTCATACCGATTTACCCTCTCTCCACAATATTCTTCTTTTTCAATCTCCTACTTCATAGTGGTAAACCTAAGGATAATATAAGGTTTACGTGTTAAAGGGAGTGTATTTTGAAGAGGGTGTATTATACTTATCTACTGTCTATTAAGTGTTTTAGATATTAATAGTTACTATTAGTTGTGTTGATTAAAATTTTATCCACTAATGTTTCGAAAACAGGTGAAGAATGGTCTATTCTAGGGAAGGAACTTAAAGAATACAAAGAAGAACTTTATACGAAAATCAGCATTGTAAGTATGCAAAGGGCCATAAAGTATTGGGAGAAATTAGCTTATTGAGTTTGAAGGAGCTATTGAATCTTACTAACTTAGATTGAGGAATAGCTAAACTTCTCATTTATAAAATACTTATCGGATTATGCTAGCAAGTTATTAATCTTTGCAGATTTAAAAGGAAAGATTAATAGTCAAAGAATACGGTTCTAGTTTGCAAGTCTAAAGATAGCGAGAAAGCAGATAGTTAAGTTCAAGGAAGCATTTTGAGGTAACTATGAAGGAGTTTAATCAAGGAGTTTATTTAACTATAATACTTCCTCTGCCGTTCCAATGAAGTACGACATGAATGCATTAAAGTTTATGTTACACAGGTTAAAGACGTATATAAGGGTTAAATATGACTCTCATTCGCATGTAGTTGTCATAGAGTCTTAAGATTCGTTAAATCCACATATGCATGTAGTAATCAGCACTTAAAAATGAATGAATTAAGTAACTTAAAAAGAACGTTCATCAAAAATTCTTGGAGATTCTCAGTGATCACCCTTTGATTGAAAATAGGATTAAAACTTCAAAATATGAAAATCACTAACAATACTTAGCATAGTTGTTTATATTTGGAAAAGATTTTAAGAACTTGTTGAATTGATTATAGAATCTTGGTTTACATACAAATCGTTATGGGATATAAACCGTGTATAAGCGCAATTACCTAGCTCAATGTTTCCCTAAGGGAAACGTTAAAATAAAATTGTTTAATCATATTACAATGGAGAATTAATTTAAAATTCCAATGCTGAATGGGTTAAGAAAACCTATGCTTGATGATAGCTTATTAAAGTATTTAGGGTATGGATCTAATTAACATAACTTAGTACACGATCCCTTTGCTTACGGTTAAATACCTATGAATTCAATAGTATGGTAAAATCCGCTAGATCCCCCCATAAAAGAATAAGTTTACCCAGTATCTCCAGCGCCACTTTAACACTTCCTAAGAGAACAACCGCTTACGGTTACGCAGTTAGCCAGTAAAATATCTGAAACTGTAAAAATGTAAAATAGAGTACCGAAAGAACTGGGAAAAATAAGATATTAAAGGTTACTCCTAAGGGATTAACTTGGTGGTCTAAGGTTGACTTGACCTCTATTACTAGTTTATCTCGTTTATGAGAGACAGTTAATAATTTAACACTGAGTATCCTTTTTAGTTATAGTAAAGTTATAGAATACATTGTTCAAGACTATTGATATGAGGTATGGTTTGTGAATGGATAATCTTAAGAAGCCTCTTAAACTTAAGCTAATAGAGTTTGCATCTAAAACTGTACTTAAACCTGTTTATAAATTGTATGAGAAGTGGTTGTGGTATCAAATTAAGGATGGACCTATACCTAAACATGTAGCAATAATACCTGATGGTAATCGTAGGTGGGCTAGGAGGCTGGGTTTAGAGAGTTGGTCTGGACATAGATTTGGCTATATAAAGGTAAAGGAGGTACTTAAGTGGTGTTGGGAGTTAGGGATTAAGACAGTTACAGTTTACGCATTATCAACAGAGAATATTATGAAAAGGTCGAAACGTGAACTTGAAGAGCTCTTTCACGTAATTAGAATGGGGTTCAGAGAGCTCTTAGAATCTAATCATATACATAAGTATAAGGTTCATGTGAAAGTTATTGGTAGACTTCACCTACTACCTGAAGATATAAGGGAGTATGCTAAGAAAGTTGAGGAAGAGACAAGGAAGTATACTAAACACTACTTAATTATAGCTTTAGGGTATGGAGGACGTCAGGAAATAGTTGATGCGGTTAAGAGGCTAATTCAGGACGTATTAAACGGTAAACTAAGTATTAATTCAATAGACGAGGCTGCTTTCTCTAAATACCTTTATACAGGTGACATACCTTATCAAGAGCCGGATTTAATAATTAGGACTTCAGGTGAAGAGAGACTTAGCGGATTTCTGCTATGGCAATCAGCGTACTCTGAACTCTACTTTTGTGAAGCATACTGGCCTGAGTTTAGAAAAATAGATTTTTGGCGTGCAATTAGATCATATCAGAAGAGGGAAAGACGATTCGGTAGGTAAAACTGTATTGTTTTAAGCTCTATGTCTACGTAGCTTCTTTAATTTAATTCTAAGACTCATCCTCCTTAGTGAACGTAGCCTTCTAGCCTCTCTTAAAATTTCTCTTTCGATAAACATGAATACTGCTGTTAATACTGTAATAACAATCATCATTAATGCAAACCAGTGAAGTATACCCTTAGTAAATAATAGATTCCATACATCCTCTAGTGTAAAGTATGTAGGTAAGGATTCTAATAGGTTAGATATTGATGCAAGAAGCTTGTATAGGAATATTAGGAATATAAAGCCTACAACTTCATGCCATAACTTAATATCCTTTTTCAATGTTTTTGAAGCAGCTTTACCACCGAGGAGAACTGCTATACTAAACATTATAAATGGCATTACTAGTTTAATACGTTGCCCAAGAATTCTTGGTGTAAAAGTTTCTGCAGGGTAAGTGAAGTTTAGAATTAAACCTATCATTATTGAGAGAGCTGCTAGTAGTGTAGATGCAAATATTATTGGAGATTCTTCCCACCAAGCCGCAACCCTTCTATCAATAGAGAAGCCACGTACAAACATAGTTAAACCTATAATGAATAGGGTTACTATAAATGCGTGTTGGAGAAGGTTAAATACGTATAGTATAGCAAGGGATATAAGAATTATACCTGGTACTCCTAGAAATATTCTAGAGAAACGCGGCTCCTCTATAATCTTCTTTAAGTATCTACCTATTAGGATGTATGTTTCTTCGACACCTCTTATCTGTTCAACTACTACTCTCTTAATCGATATTATTGGTAGAATGGATTCTATAACTGGAATTACCAGTTCATCCTCTGCACCATCTGTAACAAGTATTACACTATCCACATGTGTGATATCCTTGATGTGCAATAGTTCACTTCTAATTTTCATTCCTGCTCTTACACTACTATTCTCATCACCAGCTACTACCGCTATCTCTACGTTTCTTCCCTCCTTTACCATGCTATCATAGATGTTAATAGCTGTGAAGAGAGCATTAGCGTCGGTGTCTTCAGGTTTTGTTAGAGCAAATTGTACTGCAGCATGTAGTACTTCGCTTCTCCCAATTATTGGTGTTTTTAAGCCTACCTTACCTATATCGTTATCTACATCAACACATAATACCAGTATTTTCTCCTTTCTCCCTACACTCTCCTTATAGTAAATGGGGGTTGTATTTGAAATCATTGGCTAAAACACTTACTTCTAGCTTTTAACTAATTCTTCCACATCACCTATGAGTATTTGTAGCTCCTCAAAACTTAACCGTTTCGTTTTTCTTAACTTCTCTTGAATACTCTGTTTCCTCGCCTCTATGAGCTTTTTAGCTCTCTCTAGTGCTTTCTGTTTCTCTAGTTCATTTACTTTTTCACGTAGATCACGTAGCTTACGAGTTAAATTAGTTAACTCCTCTTTAATAGTGTTCAGTCTATTCTTAATCTCCTCAATTCTATTATTTATTTCACCTATTTTAGTAGATAGCTCATTTATTCTTTTAGAGTAGTTTGCTATTTGCTTATTGTATTCATCTATTTTACTTGAAATAGATGAGATGCTACTGTTTAAATCTTTTAGTTCAAGTCTATACTTTACTAGTTCAGCTCTTAATTCAAATGCTTGATTTTTAACCTCCTTTAATGAGATAGCTAGATTTATTTGCT
>DQVH01000158.1 GCA_015661855.1 Desulfurococcales archaeon | reverse complement strand
TTTAACAACAACTCTATCTCCTGGCTTAACATTTACACCGTGTAGCTCAGCTAATCTACTTAATCCAACATCTACTATTGCTACACCATCATCTCTAATTGAAAGTACTAATCCTTCACGAAACTCCATATTATGAAGATTTCTTACTCTAGGATGATTTGGTGTTTTTAGTGGAGGTAGTATCCCAGCATATCTTAATGTTTCCTTTAATGGTATAAGCTTTCTTCTAAGATAGGGTGGTGTCGCTAAATATTCTAGAATGTCTTTAATTAGCTCTACTTCCCCTACAGCATTACTTCTATCAATATATACTATTACGCCATCAACCCTATATATTGCGAGCGCTCTTGCTATAATACCTACCTTTACGGTTTTCAGTAGTAATGTATGTTCAGTTAACGTTATACTAGCTGGTATCGCAATATATAATTCGAAGGGATGTTTTGGAGGTAAACTATCTTTCAATTCTTGTGTGTTTTTACTCAATGTCTACCCTTTCTTAGCCTTCTTACCCTTACCCGACTTCTCCTCTGAACTTGACTTCTCTCCTAACCCCATGAATAGTGAGGTTCTCTGTCTACCACCCATCCACTCCACCCTCCAAATTTTACTAATATGGTCTACTTATATTTTCTAACTCACAAAATGTGATTATTTATTGTAGCAACAGTAACAAATATTTAATAGGAGTCTTATGTTAACACTTAGATGATGAGTTTGCCGAGTACGGATTCTATGAAGAACCATTCATGAGCTGATCTATAATAATAGAATGTCAGATAACTAGGTTTCGTCACCACAGTATCTGTGTTTGCACCCTTCATCATTACATTTTAAGCATTCTATCCCATGGTATACTTAATATGAACATTACTGCCACTATAAATGTTATAATTAACGTTATTAGAGCTATAATGTTCATAACCTTATACAGAATTTCCACCTTCACCCTATCCCTTATTCTAGCTTTATCCCTATATCTACCTTTATAGCTCATTTCGAATATATATCCCCCCTCGTACTAATTTAAATAAGTGTATTAATGCTTTTCCCTTATAGGTGTATAGTTATGAGTAAAACTTTTACATGTTTAAGGTGTGATAGGTGTTGCTACTTTGTATGTGAGCAGGAACTACCCATAGTATTCCCTTACGAGAAAAGGTTTCTCATTGAGAAAGCTAGAGAACTAGGTATATCAGGTAAGATCTCTTTTAAACCTTATGAGGTATATAGGGTTAATGAGGGAAGAGAATATGTTGTAGTAGCTTATAAATGGATTATTAGAGGTTATTGCCCATTCTATGATAAGACTAGTAGAGCATGTAAAATACATCAAGTTAAACCTTTATCGTGTAGAATGTACCCACTAATACTCAATGTAACACACAATGCAATTCACGTATCTGAGGCATGTTGTTGGGTAAGAAATAACTTAAATTACATTTTATCATCAAACCCAGCAGACGTATTTCAAGAGGAAATTAAAGCCTTACTTGAAGCATATATTCTCTTCATAAACTATATTAACTTAATAAAAGACAAGTATGGAGATTTAGAGAAAGTTCCACCAGAACACGTAAAGTATAGTAAACTCATAGATGTAGATAAATTATAGTAACTATGGCACAGTAACATTAATACCTTAAATATAACTCATAGCATAGTATTATTGGGGATGATGTAACCCTTTGAGTACGGAGCCCTTAGGGGTTGGGGGTCCGAGGAAGAATTCAGCGGCGACTGACCTAACAGGCATGTTTCCAATAGAAACCATAATATTCAATAAAATTGGGGAAATAGAGTGAAGGTGAAACAATAATTATATGGGTTAGCTACTTTTAGGCTCTATAAATCTCTGTCTCGGTAATGGTATTGGATACGGTAAATACTCTACGCCGGGTCTATGTTGATGTGTCTGCGGATACAATGACATAAGCTTGTATATCTCTGGTGGTATACTGGTTTTCACTGGTAGACCTAATGCTTTAGCATCTTCAGCTGATATTGGGTAATCATGAGTCCAGTGGCCTTCAGTAAGCTTCTTAGCTATTTCTCTCGCCTTCTCCTTACCTAGTTTATCCTCTAACAGTTTAACTATGAGGTCCTGTATTTCCCTTATAGCCTTCTCAGCAACATCAGCTAACATTAGGGTCTCATCTGATACTTGAGACCCCTTAATCTGGATAACTTTTAGTACTGAGGGTGCTGGTACATGGGTACCAGCTTTTATTGCTATTTGGGGATCTAATGGTCCGAGTACTGCATCGGGATCCATCCAGATCTCATCTGCTGCTAATGCTATTAATGTTCCACCAGACATTGCATAATGGGGTATTATAACTATCTTTTTTGCAGGATGCCTTTTAAGGGCCATTGCTATCTGTGCTGCAGCAAGTACTAAACCTCCTGGAGTATGTAGAACTAGTGCTATAGGCTTATTTGGTGGAGTACTTCTAATAGCCCTTATTACCGCCTCAGAATCCTCAATATCAATAAACCTGTAGACTGGTATACCTAAGAAACCTATCCTCTCCTGTCTATGTATCATCGTTATAAGTCTAACTCCATACCTCCTCTCAATGAGGCTAATTAACCTTAGTCTAGCTGCCTGTAAACTTTTATACTGCCAATACGGTGCTATTAGGATTACAAATAGTAAGAGCCAAAAGAGTAAACCTATGATATCAATCATACACTACCCCCTCATAACATTAACTATGGTATCTAACCTAAATGCTATAAGTTATAAGTATGGTAAACTATAGATTAATTTTTCCCTTACTGAATATTTTTAAAAGTTAAAATTATGTATAAGTGTGAGTAAAGTAGTTTGCATGAGTAGAGGTTTACTATGTCTGAAACAGTAGTTAAACAGTTGAAAGTGAAAGAAGCAATTACAACACTATACATTTTGATAAGTGATAGAATTGAACTACTAAGTAGTGAATGGCAGAAGAAATTAAATAAAATATTTTCTGAAATATTAAGATACGATGAAAATGCAATTTTAGGTTCCGGATGCCACAAGGACATATTGAATAACCTAGTAAACCTCTATAATATTCTCTTAGAAAGTAGTATTGATGAAGGTAAATTATCAACTATAGAGAGGCAGCTAGTGGAATCATTAAAGGAATTGAAAAGAAGAGTGGATAAACGTGTAAAACTAAACTTGAACATTAATAAAGCAATAGTTATCTTAGTATCTACATTATTTATATTATCACTGGGAGTAACGATAACAATAACACATAGTATAATACAGGAAGTAACTAAGATGATAGTACTTTCTACTCACAGCTTAAGTATATTACTATTCATAGGTATAACATACCAGCTATCACTAAGTAAAGGTAATATAACTAAAAGCCACCTATACACACTATTACCCTTCCTAATACTAATGCTACTATTATCGTCAATTACAAACCTAATATCCATACTTAACATGGCTACTTTATACTTAACAATCTTAGGTATAGTATTACAAGTGCTAATTTCTTTAACTTTAATATTACTATTGTATAAGGTTCTGATACTAAGTAGAGTGAAAGACGTATATGTAGAATTGAGACTACCTACAGGAAGAATGGAGAGCATAAACTTTTCAGAGATTCTAAGTAGAGAGGAGTGGAAGAACCTACATAAAGAGTATGAGAAGATATATGGTATGTCAAGCGAGGAATTATTAAAATATGAAATCAACATATTACATAGGAAGGGTCTTACACTAGACGAGATATACAGCATTCTGAAACGAAGAATATCATCTTATAAAAGCGGGAAGAGATAAATAACCCTTCTAAGTTAGAAATTACGTACGAGCAGGGTAAGGTGGTAATACTTGTCATCATCAAGTAAGCCAGGTAAAGAACTTAAAATTATAAGTAGGCCTGCTTTAACACTAAACGATATAATCAAAGATAAAAATAAAATACTATTAACATACATTATCAACGTATATGGTGAAATAAGTGAGAAAGCATTACACTACCTTGTAAAGGAGTTGAAGGATAAAGGATTTGAGTTAAAATATAACTTTATAGATATTGCTGGTGTACCTTCATCAAAAACTTTACATGAAGATGTAGTAGCACTATTATATGTTGGCATATTGGAGTCTAATCCAAGAAATAAAAAGCTGAGATTGACAAATGAGGGTAAAGAGCTCTTAGAAAAAGCTAGTAATAAGCTAAGTAAAGATGAGTGTGAGAAATTACTGAAAATCATTAATGAAGTTAAACCCAAGATAATACCAATTGATGCTGAACAGGAACTAGCAACAATGCTGCTAAGGAGAAGAGGTAGAGGTAGAAGGAGATCATTTTAGAATGATAGTATTTAAATGAGTCTTATAGAATTCTTTATATTACTAAACGTTGTACTTTTACCTTTAGCTAGAAACAGGTATGCAGCATTATAATTGTAATAGGGTGACCCCTTGCGAGAGAATAATGTTAACACCTTATTTTCATGGTTAAACTTATAGCCTTCACATGGCTCATGACCTCTAATGATGAGTTTTAAGTTAAATTTTGAGAGAAACCTTTTAGTGACATTTCGTCCAAATAGGTAGCCTGCTCCTCTAGGAGAGTATGTCCATTCATCTACATATTCGTCTGGATCACTCCACAATAACTCCTCTAATATTGTTTTCTTCGGGTAATATATGTCGGCGTATGCTATATCATGTAATGTTAGCTCACTTACATTCACAGGTATTCCTCCATGAACTAGGAATATTTCACCTCTATAAATAGCAGCATGAGGTAGTAGTTGAAATGTTGTAAACATGTGTTGATATATGGTATTCCATTCTTCACCATACTTTGCTCTAAGTCTATATGGTAGATCGTGGGGATAGGGTGTTAGATTAGGTGGTGGTTCATGATTTCCTCTTAAAGTTACAATTCTATCTGGATATTCGGCTTTAAGATACGCTATAGTTAAATATACTTCCGCAGAGTATAATCCTCTATCAACATAATCCCCAAGGAATACAAGGTATACCTGGTTGGCTTTTACAGCTTTCTCAACATCCTCCCGTAATAGTATTTTTTGTAGAGTGTTTAAATCGCCGTGAATATCGCCTAAAACTATAAGACCCTTATCTCCAGATAGCTCTATGAGTCCGTGAATTGCCTTAATACTACCTTTCCCCTCCCTCTCCCTCCTTAAGATATCAGTAAATCTAAATAGAATTTCAAGAGCCTCGTTTGCTGATGCTTTAGAGATATATTCAATAATTTCATTAAACATTACTACTTAGCCCTCAAAATACAGTATTTTCATGGAGAAAAATGAAGCCTTAGATTAAAGCTGATTAGGCACTCTGATTTAGTTTACATAGTTGTTGAAAGGGTTGGCCTTCTTGGAGCTCTTTCAGGCTTAGCCCATAGTAATGGACTTAACTTACCCTCTTTAGCAAGTTTACTTATATAATCTCTAAACTCACTTGTATGCTTAATGTCTAGTTCTAGTATGTCTTTTAGTATCTTCCAGACTCTCTCTTGTACTTCAAGTATCATCTCTCTAGGCATATGGTTTATAACGAATGGGTCTTGTAACCACTGATCAAAAGCCTTTATAGTTCTCATTATATGTTGGAATGCTGTTCTAGTAGCTATTATTAGGGATAGTCTATCAGCATCTTTCAATTCTTCACGAACCTTCTCTATCGTTTCTAAAATCTTCTTTTGCATTTTAACCCATTCGGTTAAGTGTCCGTAAAACCCTTCCTCTAAACCATACATTTCACTAACACCTTCACACAGGTTTCCAACTCAAATTTATGTAAGTTCACAGCTATAAATTGTAGTGAAAGGGTATTACATTTCTTTAAGGTTAAATGGTTTACCATTTACTAAAATCTCTATAGGTATGTAGTCCCTGTATTTTCTTAAGAACGCTATGTCCTCATTTTTACTTCTAAGCTCGTCTGGTAGCATTCTCGGTATTTCATCTAATATTGGATACCATCTCTTACACTTTACACAAATCAGTATTCCTATATCCACTTCCCTCTTAATACAGTCTTCACATGATACCTCCTTGACCTCTCTAATATATTTTTGCTGTAATCCACAGTATAGTTCACATAGTGGTTTTTCCTCGATCTTAACCTCTCTTTTAGGATAATAGTTCTCCTTTATAACTATCAGTTTTAGTGGAAAGTTTTTACATATTGGGCATGCAAGTATGTCTATGAGTCTATACTTCATTTACCTAACACCTCATTTATAATGTTTTTAACTTCACTAATGAGCTCTTTAAGTCTTTCTTCGGATTTAGCTTCAGCCATAATTCTGAGTACAGGCTCTGTTCCAGAAGGTCTAACTAGTATCCATGAGTCCTTAAACATTATCTTTACTCCATCAATTGTTATTATCCTTTGCCCCTTATATCTTTCCTTTAAAGTCTCAATAACCTTTTCTGCATCCTCTCTCTTCATTGGAATTTTCGTTTTTAACGGTATATACTGTGGTAGCTCGTTAAATATTTCTGCTAACCTTCTACCATCATAAGATAGGAGCTCTAACATTAAAGCTAGTGTCATTGTAGCATCTCTTACATATTGATGTTTAGGGTACATGAAACCACCATTCTCCTCAAATCCACATAGTACGTTAGGGTCTCTGAGCATTGCATGAGCTATATCAACACTTCCAACTTTAAGCCATACAATCTCTACACCATATGGCTTAAGATACTCCTCTACAAGTATAGATGATGATACAGCAGTGTAAACTCTGCCCCTACGTCCCTCCTTATCGATAAGGTATCTACATAGTATTGCAGCACTACGATCACCCCAATGAATTCTACCCTCATCATCAATAAATATAGCTCTATCCGCATCACCATCAAATCCTACACCAAAATCAGCACCTAAACTTTTAACAATTCTAGCTGTTTCCTGAAGAGATGAGACTGTAGGTTCAGGTTCTCTACCAGGGAAAGCGCCATCAAGATTACTATTAACAGCGATTACTCTAACATTTAGCCTCCTCGCTAGTAGGGTTACTGGTAGGATACCAACACTATTCGCTGAATCCACTACTATGTTGAATCTTTTACTTTTAACTCTATCTGTATCTATATGTTCAAGTACTCCATTAACATACTTCTCTATAGCATTAGGGTATTTGTGTACTTCATCTACTACATTACCCCATGTAGTATATTTGAACCTACTTTCAAAGAGTATCTCTTCAATTTCTCTCTCAGCACTTCTCGGTATCTCTACACCATTAGATCCAATAACTTTAATACCATTATATTCTGGTGGGTTATGGCTAGCGGTAATCATAATGCCTCCATCAAAGTTTTCAGTTTTAACATTATACTGAAGACATGGTGTAGGTACTAAACCAGCATCATAAACTTTAACGCCAGCTGAGAGAAGACCTGAAATAACAGCATACTTCAACATTTCACCGCCGAATCTGACATCACGTCCAATAAGTACTTTTGCTCCTTCACCAAAGTATGTTCCAATAGCTAATCCAAGTTTTAAAGCTAAATCAACTGTAAGATCTCTATTAACTATACCCCTAACACCATCAGTACCGAAAAGTTTACCCATACAAACCACCTAGTAAATGCTGTGTACACGTAAATACTTACTACTAACGCTTAATCCCCTTAACTCTAAAAATTAATATTACCAATGTAATACATGACTAGAGTAAGGTAATAGTAATGAATAATGATATCATAGTACAAGCTATACTAGTACTATATGCTATTCTAACATTGTT
>DQVH01000070.1 GCA_015661855.1 Desulfurococcales archaeon | reverse complement strand
CTATAGTGTACAGAGCCTTATGAGGATGCTCGTTAAGGGATTGAATACACTAAACATTAAATGTAAAGTTGTCGAGGTTAACGGTTTAATACATAGAGTTCAGGGTTCATGGTTTAGAGTGTACTATAAGAGTCCTAGTCTAGCTGAACCAGGGCCACTCATAGTACTAGATGAAGCTGCAGCTATAGGTATTGCTAGAGCTAGAAGGCTTACATGGAGGAGTGGTAAAAGTATACTATCAACTACAGTTCACGGGTATGAGGGTAGTGGACGTGTCTTTACAAATCTTCTACTAAGCCAACTACCTAAACCACTAGTTGTAAGAGAGTTAAAGTCTCCTGTAAGGTATCCTCCAGGAGACCCATTAGAGGAGTGGATTTACACTACATTCATGTTGAAAGCTGAACCTCCAGAAATTAGAGAGCTAGAACAGCCAGTAGAATATGTTGATTTGAAACCTCAACTACTATCACTAAAACCTGAACTATTCAGTAAAGCATACTCTATACTAGTACTAGCACATTACAGAAATGAACCAGACGATATACTATTAATGCTTGATGCACCACACCATGAACTAAGAGGTTTAACCTCTAGAGACAACTTAGTTGCAGTTCTAGAATACTCAACTGAGCTACCTGAACACCCTAAAGCAGCAAAACTAGTACTAAACAAACTTGAACTATACGAGCCAAAACTCAAAAACAGTATGGGGTTAAGGATAGTCAGAATAGCTGTAATACCACAACTACAGAGGAGGGGTTTAGGGAGTAAACTACTCAAACACTTTGAGGAGGAAGCGTATAGTAAGGGGTATGAGTGGATTGGAAGTATATTCTCAAGACATGACGTTCTAGAATTCTGGCTTAAAAACGGCTATAGAGTATTCTATATATCACCAAGATACAATAGAGTTACAGGTGAAAAGAATATCGCTGTCATTAAAGCGTTAAAGACTGAAGTGAAAACACTAGTAGACAGTGTAGTTAGGGTTTTTAAGTGGAGACTACTAGTCTCAGCTCACAGTATCTATAGAGATTTAGCTGCAGAGAAGATAGCATTAATCCTTAAATACTGTAATGTAGGTTTCAAGCCCGACATTAAGCTTAGTCTAGAGCAGGAGAGGAGGCTAGAAAAGTATCTTTCGGGAGAGTTAGAGTTTGAAACAGTACACGACTCAGTATACCTAGCTACACTAGTAAAACTTGCAGAAACAGTTGACTACAGTATGCTAAGTGATAGAGAGTTAACAGGTATAATAGCCCGTGTTATTCAAGGTAAACCATTAGATGAAGTAGCTAGTATACTTGGAGTATCAGTTGATGAAGCTCACGAAATAGTAGATAACGCTATCAAGAGAATACTTAAGTGAGGAGGAGTAACCTAAAAACTAAGTGTAAAAGGTTAAGTGTAGTTAACTGGTGATACCAGCTGATGAGACTGAGAATAGTTATTCTAGGTAGTGGAGGCTATGTTTCAACACCTGATAGGGGTTTCCCTTCAATAATAGTGGATTTAGGTGTAGGATACTACATGTTTGATGTTGGAGAGTATACTTCAAGACAGTTCTTTAAGGCTAAACTTAACCCTCACAAGTTGAAAGCTATATTTATAACACACCGTCATGGAGATCACGTATTAGGGTTACCCGGTTTAATCATAAACCTCTATAGTGCTGGTGTTACCGGGAAGGGTAGTATTAGAGTTTACGCACCATACTGGTGTGAAAAACAGGTTAGAGAGTTATTCTTAAACTATGGTGGGTTAAGGGAGAGTGTAATACTCGAATACAACTTCTTCAGGGAGGTTTCAGGTGGGAAACCAGTATACAGTGATGACTATGTTGAAGTATACGCTATGGAGATGGAACACTCAGTACCATCAGTAGCATACAAGCTTATAACAAGGAGTAGTGGAAAGGTTATAGTCTACTCTGGTGATACAAAGCCTACAAGTAGAATTATAGACTTCAGTTCTGGTGCAGACATACTAGTATACGAGGCATCGTTTAGTGAGGGTGAAGAGGATTTAGCAGTAAGTCTAGGCCACTCAACAGTTAAACATGCTATAGAGGTTGCCGCTAAAGCTAAAGTTAAAAAGCTAATACTATTCCACCTAGGACTCCAAAAATTCACTAATAAAAGGTTTAACGTGGGTAGACTAGAAGTTATAGTTCCATCAGATCTAGATGAAATATACGTTTAAGCAGGTTGTATACTAGTACCCCCTTAGGATTTTAAGTACTCTCTCACTCTTCAATGTCTCCTCAGGTGAACCCTCAAATACTATTTCACCTCTCTCAATAACGTAAACTCTATCAGCAAGTTTAGGTACATGTGTAATATTCGATTCAGCTATCAATATCGATATACCCTTCTCCCTAATCTTCCATATTGACTCGTAAAGTCTCCTAACAACTAGTGGTGCTAAACCCTCAAATGGTTCATCGAGTAGTAGTAGTTTAGGTTTTAACGCTAAAGCTCTAGCGATAGCCAGCATTTTCTGCTCACCACCACTTAGATATCCACTCCTCCTTGAAGCTAACCTTTTTAAGTCGGGGAATATGGTGTAGACTTCTCTAAGTATTTCATCTCTCTCACTAGGATTACCTATAGCTATCTCAATATTCTCTTCAACTGTTAAATCGGCAAACACTCTTCTATCCTCTGGAGCATACCCTATACCCATTCTAGCAATCTTATGAGTTTTCATACCAGTAATATCTCTACCATCAAATACTATCCTACCGGATTTAACTGGTACTAAACCCATTATACTCTTAATAGTGGTAGTTTTTCCAGCACCATTTCTACCAATAAGCATTACTATCTCTCCTCTCCCAACACTCAATGATACACCTCTCAATATTCTAACACCATTCAATTCTACATGTACACTCTTTACCTCTAAGATCATAACCTCTCACACCCTAAGAGTAGTGATTCAATCCTTCTATCAGACATTATCTCTTCCGGTTCTCCATCAGCTATGATTTTACCATCATACATTACTATAATTCTATCAGAGTATGAGAATACTATATCCATATCGTGTTCCACTATTAATGCTGTTATACCTTTTTCACGTATAACCTTCTCAACGGTCTTCATAATCCTATTCTTCTCACTACTACTAACACCACTAGTTGGCTCATCTAGTAGTATTAGTTTTGGCTCTAAAGCAAAAGCCATAGCGATATCTAGTAGTTTCCTATCGCCATGGGATAGGTCTTGTGCTAGTAGATCCCTCTTATCGTAGAGTCCAAATGTTTTAAGTATTTCAGTAGCTTTAGAGTATACCTCTCCATCGCCATCAACTAGTTTAAACATGTTACAGAGTTTACCCATACGTGATAGTACTGCTACTCTAACATTATCTAGTGTTGTAAGGTTACTACATACACATGGTATTTGGAATCCTCTAGCAATACCCATTCTAACTATTTTATGTACTGGTAGACCCGTAATATCCCTACCCATAAAGTATATTCTACCACTTGACGGCTTTACTACACCACTAATCATGTTTAGTAGTGTTGTTTTACCTGCACCATTAGGTCCCACTATTGATGTTACTGTACCCTCATGTAGTGTTAGATTAACATTATCTACAGCTTTAAACCCTCCAAAAAACTTAGTTAAACTCTTAGTTACCAGAATACCCCTCATAGCCTTCTAAACCTCCCCTTAAGAGTAGTATATAGTGTACCTATTACCCCATGGGGGAAGAATAAAGCTACAATAACTAGTAGTAAACCTAAGACTAGAGGCCAGTATATAGTTACTGCTGTAATATAGCTTCTAGCAATAGTGAATACTATAGCTCCAATAACAGGCCCAATAAATATCCTATGACCTCCAAGTAGTGTTGCAAATAGTACTTCACCTGAGAATGAGAAGTGGAATAAGTCTGGAACCACATGGCCAAAGAGTGGAGCATAGAGTGCTCCAGCAAGTCCAGAGTATACTGTTGACACTATAAATGCATACCACTTATACCTCTTAACAGGTATACCTATAGATTCAGCTTTCAATGGGTTATCTCTTATAGCTTGTAGAGCTTTACCAAATGGTGAGTTAACTATCCTCCAACTAGTATAGAGTGATAGAAGGAAGAATAGTAGTACTAGGTAGTAGTAGCTTACGGTATCCCCAATACCACTAAACTCTAAACCTAGAAGTTTTAACGGTTTAACACCTATACCATCACTACCACCAGTCCACTTATACAGTTTAAATGTTAAAGCGTAGAATAACTGGCTAAATGCTAGTGTTAGTAGTGCAAAGTATTTTGCTACATGTCTAGCACATAGATACCCTATAATTGTACCGAAAAATGTCGATACTAGAATAGCAGTACCCAAAACTACTGGTAAACTCTGAATAGAATATCTTGTAGTAAGTATAGCTACAGTGTATGCTCCTAAACCAAAGTATGCTCCATGACCGAATGAGAGTAAACCAGTATATCCAAGTAGGAGGTTGTACCCTAAAGCCCATATCGAGTAAACTAATGCCATACAGGCTAGAAAGTTTAGATAGCTTGAGCCAGCTAATGGTATACTAAGTAGTAGAAGTATACACGTCAACACTAACACTTTACAGTATAATGTATTCTGGAAGCCCATAGCCTAAGCCACCCTAAACTCTCTACCAAATAGGCCACGAGGTCTAACCAGTAACACTACTATCATAACTAGATATGCTATTGCAAGCTCTATTTCAGGAAAGAATACTATACCAAATGACCTAATTAAACCTATTAGTAGTGAACCTATAAATGCACCCTTAATACTACCTACACCACCTATAACTATGACTATGAATGACTCTACTAGTGCATCAGCATCAATACCCAGCATAGCAGCTGACTGGGGTACAACTAGTGCTCCACTAATACCTGCAAGTATAGCCCCCATAAGGAATGTAAGTGAGAATACATTACCCGTATTCAATCCTATAGCTTCACTCATTTCCCTATCGAGAGCACAAGCACGTATCATCATACCAATCCTAGTCTTATACAGTATAATCCATATTAGACAGCCTATAATGAGAGAGACTATGATAACTATAAAGTTGTAGACTGGATAGAAGCTACCGAGTATATCTATTACTCCAGTGTTAATGTAGAGTTTAGTTACGTATATGGGCTCTGTTCCGAAGACTATACGTGTTATATCACTTAGTATTAGTGCTAAACCGAATGTTAGTAGTAACTGGTATACAAGGTCTCTACCATAAATCCACCTTATAATAAACCTCTCAATGAATAAACCTAGTAATCCAACTATAAATGCTGCTACCGGGAATGCTAGAATAGCGTATGGAGTATCTATTAGTGACTTTATAAGGGTGGCTGCAATGTATGCTCCAAGCATGTAGAGACATCCATGAGCTAAATTTATTATGCCAGCTACACTGAATATGAGTGTTAAACCTGATGATATAAGGAATAGTATGGAGGCATAGAAAAACCCGTCTAGAATAAACCTTAACATCCACATCATAGTCTACACCAGCTACATATAGGATGTTACTCTTTCCTCCTCCACGATTCAACCCACTCTTTCCACTTAACACCTGGTGGTGGTGTCATCTCCTCTGGTGTTACAACCCATACTGGATCTAGTATTGCAAATCCAAACTCTTTAGACACCTTAGTTAAACCTGAAACAGCATAGCCTAGCATTTGGTGATCCTCCTTTCTAAAGTACCTGTATCCTCCAGGTGTTGGCACCATAAGGTTCTCCATTACAGATATTATCTCCTCTGTTGTAGGCCATCCACCAACTATAGTGTATGCCTTCTCTATTGCAAGTTTAAGTGCATGTATAGCTGTATATGCTGAGTTACAGTTGAATCCAGGGTATCCTCCACGTACATTGGGGTATCTCCTATGGAACTCCTCATTAAACTCTCTATTAAGAGGCCATCTATCCCATGGTGGATATAGGAAGTAGTATCTTGTACTACAGAGTATACCTTCAGGACACTCAGTACCTAAACCCCAAATGTACTCTCCACCAGTAACAGATGATACTCTACACTGTTTGAATAGTCCATAGCCTATACCCTGCTTAATACATGTTACTAAGTCTCCACCCCATAGACATAACTCTACTACGTCTGGTTTAGCTGCTAACACTTTCGATATGTGTGCTGAATAGTCTTTAGCAAATAGTGGTGGCCATGCTTCAGCAACAATCTCCATATCTGGAACCAGCTTTTTAAGAACAGTGGTAATGATATTCCATTCGTCATGACCCCATACGTAGTCTGCACCTATAACTGCAAACTTTCTAGCATCAGGCCAAGTCCTATGTATCGCTATTGCATGGCTTATTGCATCTAGTGCATCATAATTGTCTATTCTAAACACGTATTTCGGGTGTGGATCTATCTCCTCAAATAGTTTTGTTGCTGTACCCTCCTGTATTAGTGTGAGTACACCTAACTCCTCAGCTATAGGTGCTAGAGCACAAGCTTCAGCACTAGTAGCTCCAACAGTAATATAGTCAACACCCTCCTCAGTAACAAGACGTTTAAAATGCTCAATACACTTGTCAGGTTTACCTCCAGAATCCCTAACTATCAACTTAATCTTCCTACCGAGAATACCACCCTGAGCATTAATTTTTTCAACCTCCATCTCTAAAGCTTTAAGCCCAGTACTAAAGAGCATAGCACCAGGACCGGTAAGCACGGTAATAACACCTAGCTTAATAGGCTTTGATGGCACCTTTCTAGCTGAAGGCTTAGCTGTAACAGTTTCAGTTACCGTTACAGTCTGAGTTTTCGGAGTACCAGTAGCCACCGTCTTCTCAATGGTTACTGTTTTTTCTCTTGGTGGTGTTGCTACATAGCCTCCAGCAGCACCAACAATACCACCTACAATTAAGCCACCAATCAACCCCTTAATAAAATCCCTCCTTGACACTTCACCCATAATAACCAGCCCTCAAGAGGCCCCTGTCTGGAATTATTTATGTTTTTAAAATTTTATAAGATTTTATCTTTCAATAGCCTAGAGTTCAGTTTTTAACGGTAATTTTAGCTAATAGTATTAACGTTGACATGAACAGGATAATGTCAAGTAGCTTTACCACTATTACCGCTTAAAGGGGTATATTTAGAGTTATGGAATAACTCTAGTTATTAATATGTATTCGAAGAAATGATAGGATAAGTATGGAAGTGTAGAGAGTGGTGGAGTAGAGTGTTAAAAGTGCTTAAAATATTGAGAGACACTTACTCTCTAGAGTATGGTATTCCTAGTGCTGCTGGTGCTCCTAACCTTTTCCTTAAAGCCTCTATTGACATAATAGTTAGTAGTATTATGGCTGTTATGTGGGGTATCGCTATTAATAGTGGTACATAGCTTCTAAATATAGCTATTGACTGTAGCCAGTAGTATGCTAACTCTAATCCTCCAAAAAGGAATGCTCCGAATAGTGCTCTTATGGGGTTCCAGAATGAGAATATTACTAGTGCTATAGCTATCCACCCTCTACCAAGTACTATTGGTGCACCCATTATTTGTGGTGTATGTCCTAACATAAGATATGCTCCTGCAATACCCGCCATTGCACCACCAAATATTACACAGTAGTATCTCACTCTAAACACATTAATTCCTGCAGCATCAGCTGCTGCAGGATTCTCACCTACAGATCTAATATTTAATCCAATTCTCGTCTTAAACAGTATAAACCATAGGATTATACTTAACGCTATACCTACATAAACCATTATGTTAACGTTAAAGAGTGCTCCAATTATAGGTATATCCTTTAATATGGGTACTCCGATAGGGTATAGTCTAACTTCGGGTATTTTGAGTAGTAGTGGAGCATATACACTTCTAGCATACTCTCTCAACATTACACCTAAACCTAAACCTAGAATGTATATTGCTAGTCCACTTGCAAACTGGTTTAACCTTAAGGTTACTGTTACAAATGCGTGAATACATGCTACTAGTGCACATGTACCCATTGCAGCTAGAAATCCAATCCACGGATTTACAGTAAGTAGTGCCACTATTATTCCTATAGTAGCACCAATCTCCATTAACCCCTCTAACCCTAAATTTACTACTCCACTCCTTTCAGCAACTACTTCACCCAATGTTGCTATCAAGTATATTGTGCCAACAATTAATGTACTGGTTAGAAATTTATTGATTAATATTGGGTCAACCATATCTAACCACCCTTAACTACTTTAATTCTATAGTTTAGGAAGAAGTCTCCTAACACTAGGAATAGGAAGATTAACCCTTCAAATGCTACTGATACGAAGTGTGATATTCTTAGGTATTGCTGCATAGTATACCCTATCTGTGTTAGTGCACCAAAGAATATTGAGACAAATATACAGGCTATAGGGTTTAGTCTTGCAAGCCATGCAGCAATTATTCCAGCATAGCCATAGCCTGGTGCAGCAATCTCTGGTGTAAGCTTTAATAGGTCAGATGATAAGTTTACAAATCCACCTAATCCTGCTAGTACACCACTAGTAAACATTACCATAGTTACTAGTTTTGTATAGTTTATTCCAGCATATCTTGATGCTGCTTCACTTTCACCAACAACTTTAACCTCATAGCCTATTATAGTCCTTGAGTATATAAAGTATATTACTATGGACGCTAATACCGCTAGAATTAGTGCAGAACTTATCATAGTACCCGGTATTACTGGTGGTCTAGCGAATTCAGGTACAAGAGGTGTACCTTTAAATCCCGGTATTACCGATACACCTTGTTCCCTAAGGTATGCTAAATACCTCTCCCTAAATGCTGGATTAGCTTCATTCCATGGGCCACCAGGTGATACAAGATACCATATGATCTGTAATGCTATAAAGTTCATCATCAGTGATGTTAGAATTTCGTTCACCCTCCATTTCGCCTTTAGAATTGCCGGTACTAAAGCCCATAAACCACCAAATAATGCTGCTAATAAGGCCATTAGGGGTAGGTATAGTCCGTATGGTAGATCCATACCACTCCAGTATAGCACTATTGGTATCATTGCACCAATAGCTCCCATGTAGAATTGCCCTTCACCACCAATATTGAAGAAGGCCATTCTAAAAGGTAGTACTAATGCTAGTGAGGTAAATATTATTGGTATTCCTAGCTCAATAGCCCCCATAAGGCTCCTAGGGTTAGTAAAAGTCTCAAAAACTATAGCATATGCTTCTATTGGTGATCTCCCTACAACAGTAAGTAGTAGTCCACCAACAAGTATACCTGCTACTGCAGATAGTATCGAGATTAATGCTGGCAGTCTCCTATCGATAATGAGCCTCCTTTCAACCTTAATCCTGATATTGAGCATGAATGTCACCTAGACTTAAACTAGTAATCTTTTGGAGATCATCTCCTCAAAGCGCCACCCATCATTAAACCTATTTCCTCTACTGTTGCTTGACTTGTAGGAACTATACCCATTAGCTCACCATTATGGATTACAGCAATTCTATCACTAAGCTGGAATATTTCATCAAGCTCCTCAGATACTAAAACTATTGCTGCACCCCTATCCCTCTCCCTCAATAACACTTTTCTAACATACTCTGTAGCACCTACATCAAGACCTCTAGTTGGGTATACTGCTAATATGAGATCCGGTTTCCCTGTAAGCTCTCGAGCGAGAATAAGTCTTTGAAGGTTTCCTCCAGATAGTGTTCTAGCAGGTACAAATATGTTTGGTGCTACTATTTCGAACTCCCTCTTCCTCTTCTCTGCAAACTTAAATATCTCCTTAAAGTTTAGTATTATCTTGTGTTTTACTAGTGGTTTCCTACGGTGATGTTTGAGTATAAGGTTTTCCCAGAGAGTAAGGTTTGGTAGAGAACCTGTTCTAATACGGTCTTCGGGGATATATGCAACATTTAACTCATATATTTCTCTAGGTGAAGCATATGTTACATCCCTACCCTTAATGATTATTTTGCCTTTAACGGGTTTTCTTAATCCAGCTATTGCCTCCATAAGTTCCTCCTGGCCACTACCAGCTATACCGGCTATACCGAGTATTTCTCCAGGGTATACACTAAATGAGACATTCTTTACAGCTAGTACACCTTTATCACTTAATACACTTAGATTTTCAACTATTAATATTGGCTTTTCCGCTTTAACCTTCATCTTGGATTTAGATATTCTAAAGAGTACCTCTCTACCAACCATCATTCTCGCTAAGTCTACCTTAGTAACTTTATCTGGTGTTACTGTTCCGATCTTCCTACCCTTTCTTAACACGGTGATTCTATCACAAATTGTTAATGCCTCATCAAGTTTATGTGTAATGAATATTATTGACTTACCCTCCTCCTTCATTCTCTTTAAAACCTTGAATAACTGTTCTGTCTCTTGAGGTGTTAATACAGTAGTAGGCTCATCAAGTATCAGTATATCTGCATTACGGAATAGTGCTTTCATTATCTCAACATACTGTCTTTCACCCATACTTAACTGCCATATCTTAGCTTTAGGGTCTATTCTAAAACCATACTTTCTAGCTAACTCTCTAATTCTCTCTTCAGCTTCTCTAATTCTTAGTATAAACCCATACTCCTTTAACCCTAATATGATGTTTTCTACAACTGTATGTACTTCAACTAGTTTGAAGTGTTGTGGTACAAGGCCTATACCTAATTTAATTGCATCTCTAGGTGAGTTTAGTTTAACCCTCCTACCCTTAACGTATATTTCTCCTGAATCAGGTTTGTACAAGCCATAGAGTATATTTACTAGTGTTGTTTTACCTGCACCATTCTCCCCTAGTAGCCCGTGGATTTCACCACGTTTAAGATCAAAAGTTATATGGTCGTTTGCAACTACCCCTCCCGGAAATGTTTTAACAATATCCTTCATTAATACAACTGTTTCATTTAAAGGAGTAGACACGAATAACATCCTCTTAAGACTTATAGCATAAATAGTGGTACCCTTATCTGACTATGAAACTTTTATCTAGATTCTCACTATAAAAGTTTTTATTTTTAACACGTTTAATACCACGTTGAGATAGTAGGTATAATCGAGTTTACAAATATTACACTCTATTATTAGCTCTAAATACGTTTACAACACTTAAGTATGTTAATGTTAGAAAGTGTTAAAGCTAAGGGTATGTTTAGTCTTTTAGAGCAGTGTAGAAAAATACTCATAATGGGGGTTTATCTACTATTGTATCTGCAGTCTAGTATTAATAATCCGTTTAGGTATGTTAGAGAGTATGTAGCTAAGGTTGTTCAGAGTGAACTACGTCGTTTAGGTTTTGACGTAGATTTTAGCGATGTATACTCTACTCTAGAAATACCACCTGATGAGAGTTTAGGTGATTTAGCTTTCCCCGTATTCAAGATTGCTAAAAAGTTTAAACAGAACCCTCTAACTTTAGCTTCAACAGTTACATTCAATATCCAACAATGTAAACATGTATTAGTGAAAAGGGTTAAAGCTGTTAAGGGGTATGTAAACTTCTTCATTAACACTGCTGAACTAGCAAAAATACTATTTGAAAGTATTAGGAGTTTAGGAGAGAATTATGGATTTGTAAAAGTAGAGAAACCATTGAGAATAGTAGTTGAACATACAAGTGCTAATCCAGTACACCCACTACACATAGGTCACTGTAGAAATGCAATAATAGGTGATACTCTAGCAAGACTACTTAAGCTACGAGGACATAAAGTTGAAACGAGATTCTACATTAACGATATGGGAAGACAGGTAGCAACACTAGTATATGGGTATACGGTACTAGGTAAACCTAAACCAAAGGGTAAACCGGATCACTATCTAGGATTAATTTATGCTATAACAAATACCATAATAGAAATTGATAGATTAAAATCTGAAATAGAGAAGTGTAAAAAGAGTAATGAGTATGAGAAGGTTAGGGAGAAACTAAGAGAACTAGATGAGTTAATCTCTGTAGCAAGTGAACTAAGAAGTAGGGATAGAGAGTTATTTGATAAGCTAGCTGAGAAGCTAAAAGGTAGAGATCATGAGAGTGAAATTAGTAGGCTTATGAGGGAGTATGAGTTTAGGGAGAGTAAGGAAACAGTTGAAACATTTAGAGAGGTATGTAGTCTAGTAATTCAAGGATTTAAGGAAACACTAAGTAAACTAGGTATAACATTTGATAAGTGGGATTGGGAGAGTGATATAGCGTGGAGTGGTTTAGTTAGAAAGCTCATTGATTTAGCTAAGAGTAGGAACCTTATAACATTGTATAAGGGTGCTTTAGCACTGAACCTTAAAGATGTACAGGAGGATCCAGATGTTAGAGAGAAACTAAAACTACCATCATTCAATATACCACCACTAATCCTTATGAGAAGTGATGGAACAACACTATATACTACAAGAGATGTAGCATACTCACTAGTAAAATTTGAGAATGCCGATAAAGTTATCAACGTCATAATGAATGAGCAGAGACTAGAACAACTACAAGTAAGATTAGCATTAGCAGCACTAGGTTATAGGAGGCAAGCATACAATCAGATACACTACGTATACGAGATAGTAAAGCTACCAGGATTCAAAATGTCAGGTAGAAAGGGTAGATATATAACTATGGATGAAGCTATAGAGGAGGCGATAGTAAGAGCTAGAGTTGAAGTTGATAAGAGAAATCCAACATTACCAGCTAGAGTTAGAGAGGAGATAGCTAAATCTGTAGGTTTGGGTGCACTAAGATACGCTATGATATCGGTTTCAGCAACAAAACCTATGATATTCGAATGGGATAGAGTATTAAGTTTAGAAGTTAACAGTGGTCCGTACATACAGTATGCTCACGCTAGAGCAGTAAACATTCTACAAAAGTATGGCAAACCCGTAGACTACGATAGAATAGACTATTCTGCAGCAGAGGAAACCCAGAGGAGAAGGAGACTCGTAAAACTACTATCCCAAATGCCAGAAGTATTCAGTAGAGCTGCTGACGAGCTAAAACCAGAATACATAGTTGAATACTTAGGTAAAGTTGCAGAAGAGTTTAACGCATTCTACACTGAAGACCCAGTAATAGGTGAACCAGATGAAGGTAAAAGAAACTTCAAACTAGCATTAGTAGAAGCTACAAGAATAGTACTAAGAAACTCACTAAACGCTCTAGGTATAACAGCACCGGAAAGAATGTAAACCTAAGGGAAGATTATGTGAGACCCTACTACGCTACTCTTTCACTATAAAAACTCATACTTTAGCAATAATAGTTTATGGCGGGCCCGCGGGGATTTGAACCCCGGATCTCCGGCTCCGCAGGCCGGCGCCCTATCCAGGCTAGGCTACGGGCCCCTCTACATCATTATTTCTTGTAAAGTACACTTATAATGTTTGTTCTCTACGTCTATTTAGTATCTTCACTATCATGTTAGCTATAGTTTAGTTGTTTTTACTAGTATCATTTGGCCTATTTGTGCTCCATGTTCTAACTCTATACCATGCATATTGTATACTACTAGTAGCCCTGTTACGTAGCCTTCATAACCTGGAGTCCATATGGTTGTCTGTAGTGTTGCACCCATTCCTATAAGTGATGGATTGGGTAAAACTAGCCCAATACAGTCATTAGGTATCTTTACATACTCTCTACAGCGGACTAGATATACTCCTGACTCCAGGTAAAACCTGTTATTTAGTGGTATCGGTTTAACCCTCATATACTCCGGGTACTCCATACGGTCTGTGAGAACTTTACCCCTACTAGTAAACCTATACACATCGCCAATACTCATTCTAAAAGTAGGGTAGTCAGCTATCCCCTTATCCAACTTTGGGAGAAGCATACCACTATCGCTACCTAGCTTATTCAAAGACAAATCACCAACATCAATACCGTTTCTATTCCCTAAATACACGTATAAATTAATTTTACTCTAAATATTCAATATAGGAGCAGGTAATATATAGATAGATATGGAAGCTAAATAGGCTAAAAATAAATACTCGAATAATGTAGACGTAGTAACACATTAGCTTAAACTTGATAGCATTAAATTAAACTGTTAAAACTCTTACATAGCGAAGGTGTTTTTCTTGGGATGGATTAGGGTTAAATAGCAACATTGCTATTAGAGTATTGTGT
>DQVH01000137.1 GCA_015661855.1 Desulfurococcales archaeon | reverse complement strand
CATACCAACACCTGCAATTCTAGTATATGACAGTACATCTCCTAGAAGACCTGTTATCGTGAAAACCCATGTTAAAACACCTAACACTCTATAGATTAAAAGCTGTGATACAATTATTACACCTAAACTCACAATTATACCAGATAATAGTAGGCTCTCTAACCCTCGAAGTATAGGTATATCATATTTAAACATGGACATTAGGATAAACGGTATACCAAACACCTGTATTAGTAGTAGTCCTAGATTTTGTAGTATACCACCTATATTACGTAGCTTAATTGCTTTAGCAAGAGACACTATTAAAGCTATGTTAACGTGTATTAAACCTATAACTAATGCTAATATTATGAAGTTTAATGGGTTAATTAACATACTGGATATACTATTTACTATTGGTGTTGATGTGAGTAGTAGTTCAAGGTACGGGCTGAGTATGGGACTTAGTATTGAACCGAAATTTCCAGTAACATTAACTGTTTGACCTAGAAACATACCTCCAAAAAATCCTACTATAGATGCTGTAATACCTGAAATGTATAGCATGTTCTTTAACTTTCTTATACTTTCACTTTCAGGATTCTCAACCATCCTATCTAGAATGTATTTAGCGGTAAGTATTAGTATTATACCGTATACGACATCACCTAACATTAACCCAAAGAATACCGGAAAAGAATAGGCTAGTAGTGGTGTTGGATCCCACTCATTATACTTTGGTACTCCATAAGTTTTTGTAAGTACTTCAAAGTTTCTTATACCTTTAGGATTACATGTTTTTGTTGGTGGTTCTTCACCACTTCTAGGCTTACTAAAACTAATCATATATCTTCCTACTTGGCTATCAAGTATGTTTAGTAGTTTACTTTTAATACTTACTGGAATCCAACCCTCAATACCTTTAATATATCTTGCACTTATGAGTGCTTTAAATACTCTAACTTTCTCAATTACATTCTCTAATAGTACTTTAGCAATAGCTATGTCATTAGCATGTTTACCTATTAAATCGGCTATTTCACTACTAACACTATTATACTGACTTGAAGTTTTTACTATCTCTTCCTCAATATGTTTTTTGTATTCACTTACTGTAATATTTAGTGATGGAATATCAAGTGTTATACAGTCACAGTCTTTAAGTACTTTTTTAACCTTCCCCTCCACCTTACTAAGGTATACTATTTGAGCTAATATGTTGTTTTGTAAACTACATAGTATGTTTATTAACGTGTTTTCGTTTTCAAGAAGCTTTCTAAGTTTAACCTCTTTATCTTTAGGAATAACCACTAATTGTACTTGTAATGTCCTCCCTTTATACGATAGGTTGTTTAGTTTTAGGTTTGGCTTAGTTAAGGCTAGTACCTCAATGTACGTTTTTAGCTCTTTTAGTTTCTTGAGTGTATTTTCTAGGTATTCTAGTTTCCTCCTTAATGCTGAAATATTTTCGTTAAGTACTTTCAGTTTGTTATAGTATTCTTCAAGTAGTTCGTCAACTGTAGTAGCATCTATTTTCTCTTTTACCTGGATTGTTATCGGCTTTTTTATGGAGCTTTCTAGGCTGGATATTATCTCTCGTAGTGTTTCTAGTTTTTTAAGTTTCCCTTTCAACTCTTCCTCTAAAACCTCCTCTTTTAACTCGATAATGTGGATAGCGTTTAGTCCGTGAAGTATTCTTATAGTTTTATCTAAATCTTCAGATAAGACTATTATTCTTGCTTTCTCCATTCTCTCAGGAATTGTCAGTATATACTTTGTGAAGGAAGTTTTCATGTATTATCACTTCAACCCCATAACTATCTCTACTATTTCATTAACTACCTCATCTATTCTTTTTTGAGCACGCTCCTTTAACTCTCTAATCTGCTTTTCAGTATCCATTTCTATCTTTCTCTTTTCCTCCTCTACATTCTTTAGTATTTTTTCTGCTTCCTTCTTAAACTCCTCTATATTTACTGGTGCTTCTAGTATTCTCTTAGCCTCTCTTCTAGCTTCACTAATTATTTGTTTAGCTTTTTCCTCAGCCTCCTTCACTATCATCTCTACTTCCTTCTCTACTCTAGCTAGACTACTCAAAAGAAGCTCACCATACTAGACTGTAAATAATGTTAAATGAGTATACTATAAAAATTTTAATGTTAATGTTTAGTTATTGACTGTTTCTATACTGTGTTATAGCTATGTTATTATGTATTTGTCTATATATCTTGGTAGCTCTATTTCTTCAGCTAGTTTTTTAGCTTTCTCTAGTGCTTCATTAGGGTTACTAGCTGAGACATTGAATATTATCCTTGTATTTTTTACTCTCACTCTAAACCTTTTTTGACCTGAAACCTCGTATTCCTCTATAATTTCATACTCTATGCTCATCGCTTTAATTCACCTTTTAGTCTTACGAGTATATTTAATGGTACGAGGGGTGTAAAAACTCTTATATATTTGGGTTTGAATGCCCCCTCTATAACACTTATGTCTCCTCCACATGATAGGTAGCCTTTAACTAGGCTATGGTATAGTTCACGGATAATACTCCACTTATATTTTGCATTTACAGCTGTAAATGATAGAAACTCTACTATATCCCATGATGGATTCCTTTTAGTTGATGCTTGTTCAAGATCTATTATGAAAACTTTATAATCTGAAGAGACCACTATATTTGATGGCTTATGATCTCCTATACTTAACCCAAAGCTGTGTATTTTAGCTGTAATCTCTCCTACTAGATAGTATATCTTGTTTAGTTCAGGTAGCTTCGTTTTACCAATTAGTGTTGAGAGTGGACTACCCTCTATAAAGTCTCTCACAATAACTCTACTATGCCAGTCTACAGAGTGTACTGTTGGTGTATTTATTCCATAACTTTTTAAAGTATATATAGCGTATAGCTCTCTAGCCATTCTCTCTAGTGGGTCTGGTGTAAAATTCTCTTTAAACCCTAGCCATAGTGTTACTGGTATCCACTTTATACCTTTTACCTCTCTATACTTTTTAACAATAACCTTTCTCTCAGCCATTTTAGCTATAACTATATCGTTTAGTATAGAGCTTCCAAGCCTCCCTATAGGGTGTAATTTTACCTCTCTAAGTCTCCACTCTAATGGTTTAGTAGAGCCATTAGGTAGTGTAATGTAGATTTTTGTGTATGGATTCACGTATATATGTGTAGTGTATGGTGTATACTGTATTATTGTTTTTAATAGTGTATCTAGGTTTAGTTTAGGCATTATATTTGCTAGTATGTCGGTAAGTGCTACACTAACCTTACTGATAGTGTAATGTGGGCTTTTAAGAGTGTAGGATATAAAGTTGTCACATACTCTATAATAGCCTTCCCCCTCACAAGTTAGAATACCTTCATTACATAGGGATTCTAAAACCCCCCTTACTCTATTTGAAAGTAGGTTTACTGTTTTATCGAGATTATTTATGTGCTCAGCTACTAGAAAGTCTAATACACCGTATGGTTTAAGCTTTCTACTTAGAATGTATTTTATAATGGATTCATAGTTAAAAACTATATTGTACGATACTTCACCAAATTCTAGAATTAAATCTGATATCGCCTTCAATACTAGCTTTCTCGTAGCCTTTAATGCGAGTTTCTCTACAATACTCTTACCTCTATACGTTTTCGTGGGGAGGAAGAGTCTTAACGTTAAGATGTCATTGTAGAAACCGTATCTTACATCGGAACTTAATATTTTCTCTCCAAGGAATACATGTAGTACTGTGTTTCCACGATACTTCTGGTATCTTACTCTTATAGGTGAGAGTCCATGTAGGATCCAGTAGACTTCACTATAGCCTTCACTCTTTCCTTCACGTAGTACTAATGCTCCTACACTAAATACTGCTTTCTCTCTCAACATACCATCCCATTAGCTATAGGTTGAAATCAAAGTATACTAGACTACTTAGTGTCTAGAGGGTTTAACATCTAATACTATTGTATAAAAACTTTATTTTATACTTAAGTTTTATCATGTAATGGTGGGTGCTGGTATGACTTCTATACCCCTTATAAGGGTTACTCCTCCAGGACCTAATGCTAGAAGGATTATAAGTGATGATGAGACATTGTTAATGCAGTCTTTTGTTAGATGGTATCCACTAGTTGTTAAGAGAGGTTATGGAGCTGTAGTTGAGGATGTTGATGGAAACCTCTATATAGACTTTAACTCTGGTTTAGCAGTGTTAAATGTTGGTCACTGTCATCCTAAAATAGTTAAAGCTATAGAGGAGCAGAGTAAGAAGCT
>DQVH01000071.1 GCA_015661855.1 Desulfurococcales archaeon | reverse complement strand
TACTATTCAACCCATACTGTGATGATACTGAGCTAGGTAAGTATGGTGTTGCAACATCAGTTAAAGACAATAAGACATACTTTAACCCATTTGCTCTAAGAGAGTTTAGGTATGCTATGAACTTCCTAATAAGTAGAAAGTATATTGTCGAAGAGATTATGCGTGGAAGTGCTAACCCACAATACACAGTGATAGGTCCATCACATCCAGCATATCCACAAATTGAAACCGTAATTAAAGAGTTAGGTTTAATACCTGAAGGAGACTTCGATAAAGCTAAAGCAATGATTGAAGAGTTATTCTCAAAGGTTAGTGAGGGTTTAAGAGAGCATGGATACGACCTTGTTAAGGAGAGTGCTCCAGATTCACCAGCAGGATACTGGTGGGTGTTTAAGAGACCCGATGGGAGCAAGGAGATAGTTACAATAACGTTCCTAATAAGAGTTGAGGATGAGAGAAGACAGATTGGAGACTATGTTGCTAGCCTCCTAGAAAAGATAGGTATTAAGGTTAGTAGAGTTTATATTGAGAGAGGCCAGGTATTTAGACTAGTTTATGGTGCTGACCCTAGAACACTAGACTGGCACATCTATACTGAAGGCTGGGTTTCTGTAGCTGAATCACCATGGATTGAATGGGATATTGCATGGTACTATGCTGGATGGTTCTATGGACTACTACCAACATGGATGCATATACACTGGGGTTACACAGCAGAGCATGAGGAGAAGTTATGGGGAGAAACAATACAGAAGAAGATAGAGGAGGAGTCATTAAAGCTAACTAAGGGTGTATATAAGGGTGATAAATACTGGGAGGTTGCAAGAGAGTTAATCAAACTAGGTATAATGGAGAGTATTAGAGTATTCTTAACAGAGAACGTACAGTTCTTCCTAGTTAACAAGCGTGTAACAAACCTGGTTCCAGGTAGAACTACAGGACTATACTCACCATTCGTACTTAGAACTGCAACAACAGTAGATGGGATCATAAGGATTGTACAGTACTCAGCAGAAGCAGCATTATTCATGAGTGCATGGAACCCTGTTGGAGGTATGACAGACATATACAGTACTAACATATGGAGATTCGTACGTGAGTATGGTGGATACTGGCATCCAACAACTGGAGAATACATACCAATGGCTACAACGTGGAGTATAAAGTATAATGTAACTATAGATCCAGAAAAGATATACGTATACAAGGCTGGATGGATGACGTTAAAGGAGTATCTTGAGAAGTATCCTGATGACTGGAGAGCAGAATACGTTGAGAAGGTTGTACCAGTAGAGATAGTATTCAACTATAAGCCTGGAGCATTCCATGACGGAGAGGATATGATATTATGGGATATAGTCTTCAATATAGCATGGTATTGGGAGTGGGCTACAAACGATACTGATGTTAGAGGTGAAGATCCATGGTACCATCCGGGTATAGAGTCCTCAATGGCACCAATATTCACAACACTAGTAGGTTTAAGGATAGTTAATGAGACAGCTATAGCATTATACGGTACATACACACACCCAGTTAGTGAAAGTGAGATTGCAGCATACTACATGTTCTATACAACATGGAGTCCTGCAGTATGGACCGCTATGGAGTACTGTGTTATACATAAGGGTCCAGTTAGTGGAAAGACTTATGGATGGCATGAGGGTGAAGCTGAAAGATACATTGACGCACTAAGCAAAGACCACCTAGTAGACATTAAAGCAGCACTAGAGATCCTAGTTAAAGGTGAATATATACCACCACACATCGAGTCAACGAATAAGCTACTAGAGGAATTCAAACTACCAGTTAAAGATCTAGCTGATGCAGCAAATAAGGCACTAAAGTTTATTGAGAAGTATGGCCATGCAGTTATAGGTAATGGACCATTCTATATATCAAAGTACTTACCAGCAGAGTTACACCTAGAATTAGAGGCATTTAGAGATCCAAGATACCCATTCACTGAAGACTACTGGATAAAGAAGCTACCATACATACTACTAGAGGTTAAAGCCATAAAGATAAGTGCAGGTATTATAGCTCCAGGAGAGAAACTAGTAATAACAGTTGAAGTAGTAGACCACATGATATCACCTGAAGAGAAGATAATACCTACAGAGAAAGCATGGGTTGAAGTAGTACTAATATCACCTGCTGGCGAGATAGTATATAGAAAGGAGGGTGTAATGGTAGAGAAGGGTAAGTGGGTTATAGAGATACCTGAAGAGGTAACTGAGGGTCTAGCTGAAGGATCATACACACTACAGATAAGGATTGGTAGATTCCCAGGAATATCAGAGATAGTTAGAGAGATACCAATAACAGTACTAGGATTAAAGAAGGAGGTTAGAGAGTTAGGAAAGAGAGTTGAAGAGTTAGGTGCTAAAGTTGAGGAGATTGGTAAATCAGTTGAAGCTGTAAGAGAGGAGCTAAGTAAGAGTATTGAGGAGGTTAGGAGTGAACTAGAGGCAAGACTTGGTGCTATAGCTAAGGATATAGCTGATGCAATATCAGGTTTAAAGGAGGCTATAACTAAAGCTATTGGTGAAACAAGTAAAGCTATTGAGGAGACTGGAAGCGTAATTAAGGAGTCTAGTGCTGCTATAAGTAGTAGCATTGATGAGTTAAGATCAGCAGTAGACGACCTTAAGAGTGGTATTGAGGGTCTAAAGAAGGATATTAGTGGAGTTAAAACAGTTATGGAGGAGCAAGCAACTAAACTAGACGAAATATCATCAATGCTAGCAACAGTTCAATGGCTAGTAGTGATAGCTCTAATACTATCAGTAGTATCCATAGGAATATCGATTAGAAAGAGATAAAAAACACTTTCCCAACATAAACTTTCAATTAAAACTATTTTTCTACTTTCTAACTCTCAAACTCTAGTTATACTCGTGATCAACATTCACCGAGGTACTATCTTGCATTGAATGGAATCTTTTTGGATGTAGTTTTATAGGTGTGAAATAATTAGGCTAGAGGTGGGTTGAGTAGAAGTGACTATCAGGATACTGGTTGTACTGGGGTGTTGTGTGTGAGTGAGGTTTTGCTAGAGGTTAGGAATCTATGTACCTACTTTTATACTGTGAAGGGTATTGTTCGTGCAGTTGATGATGTTAGTTTCTCTTTAAGGAGGGGTGAGGTTTTAGGGTTAGCTGGTGAGAGTGGTTGTGGTAAAAGTACAACAGCATACTCTATAATAAGGCTTGTACCACCACCTGGGAGGATTGTTAAGGGTGAAATATTCTTTGAAGGTAGGGATATTCTGAGAATGTCTAGTGAGGAGTTTAGAACTAAGATTAGGTGGAAGAAGATTTCAATGATATTTCAGGGTGCTATGAACGCTTTAAACCCCGTATACAAGATTGGTGATCAAATAGCTGAAGTACTAGTATTACATGAGAATTTAACTAAGAGGGAAGCTTATGAGAAAGCTCGTGAACTACTGAAAACTGTTGGTATAGATCCAAGTAGGATTAATAGTTACCCCCACGAGCTATCTGGTGGTATGAAGCAGAGGGTAATGATAGCTATGGCTTTAGCTCTTAACCCACCACTAGTAATAGCTGATGAGCCAACAACAGCTCTAGATGTAGTAGTTCAAGCCCAAATAATGAATCTACTTAAGAGGTTACAGAGAGAACATGGTACATCAATTATACTTATAACACACGATCTAAGCCTTATAGCTGAAATAGCTAATAAAGTAGCAATAATGTATGCTGGTAAGATAGTTGAATTAGGATACTCAGAGCAAATATACTATAACCCCTACCACCCATATACTAAAGGGTTACTGGCAAGTATACCTAGAATTAGAGGTGAAATATCAAAGTTGGAGTGGATTCCCGGAGTACCCCCAGATTTGAGAAATCCACCACCAGGATGTAGATTCCATCCAAGATGTAAATATAGATTTGACTTATGTAGTAGAGAGGAGCCACCTATGGTTGAGGTTGAGAGAGAACACTATGTTGCATGCTGGCTATACGCTAAAAAGTAGGTTTAGGGTGTTATAGGTTATGACTCTAGGTGAGTATGAGGTTAAACCAGGCCCAAACACTATACTATACGTTAAAAACCTTAAGACCTGGTTTCCTGTTAGACGTAGTTTAACAGAAATACTTATGAGGAAGCCACGTAGATGGGTTCGTGCAGTTGATGGTGTATCCTTTGCTGTTAATGAGGGTGACGTCTTCGGGTTAGCTGGTGAGAGTGGTTGCGGTAAAACAACAACCGGTAGGACTATTCTTAGACTTGTAGATCCAACATCAGGTATTATAGCCTACAAGCCTAGAGAGAGACTGATTAAGGAGTGGACTTCAATGAACTATAAACCTAGAGTAGTTGACGACTATGGATGTATCGATATAGCATCTATACCACAGAAATACTTGAAACCTCTACGTAAGGAAATGCAGATGATATTCCAAGACCCCTATGGAAGCCTTAACCCAAGATATACTGTGTATAGTTTACTTGAGGAACCACTAGTAATTCACGGTATTGGAGAGTCTAGGGATGAGAGGTACGATATAGTAGCTAAAACTTTGGAAGCTGTTAAGTTGACTCCTCCAGAGGAGTTTATGTATAGGTATCCACATATGCTATCTGGTGGTCAGAGGCAACGTGTAGGTATAGCTAGAGCACTAATACTAAACCCGAGATTTATAGTAGCAGATGAACCAGTATCAATGCTTGATGTATCTATTAGAGCTGAAATACTAGAGTTAATGATGGAGCTTAAGAGGAAATTCAATCTAACATACATATTCATATCACATGACCTAGCAGTTTCACGGTATATAACCAATAAGATAGCTATAATGTATCTAGGTAAAATAGTTGAACTTGGTGAGACAAGAAGGGTTATAGAGAATCCCCTACACCCCTACACTAAAGCGTTAATTGAGGCAATACCCGAGCCTGAACCAGAGAATAGGCTTAAGATTAGAGAGATCCCGATAAAGGGTGAAGTACCAAGTGCTATAAATATACCCTCAGGCTGTAGATTTCACCCAAGATGTGTAGTTTTAGACGCTCATCCAGAACTTAAAGAGTACTGTACACGTAAAGAGCCACCTATGGTTGAGGTTGAGAGAGAACACTATGTTGCATGCTGGCTATACGCTAGGAAGTAGATAAAGGCAGAGTTAGACAGAGTTGAGGAGAGGAAAAATTCCTGTTAAAACTTGGTAGTCTACTCTGGTATATTCATTTTCTTCTTAAAATACTCTAACGCTTTTACTACGTACTCCTCACTTACTAGTCCATGTGGTGTTGGAGTTTCTAGGAGCCTCTTTGGTATTCTCAGTTTACTTATTTTGAATCCTTCTCTAACCTTCAACCTATACTTCTCCCTATAGATTTCAGTACCTAACTTCTTTAGGTCGTCAACGTTATATGTATACCCTAGTGGTTGTAGAGCCTTAACTACTATATCTGGTTTATATATTCCTCTAGCAAAGAAGCATACTACTAGTGATGATAGTATTTGCCTCCAACACTCCTCTTCAACTAGTTTATCTACTAACTCTTCGGGTGTAGGATACTTTTTCCCTAAAAGCTTCTGATCTAGACTATAGCCTGCTGTATCTAGGTGGCTATGTCTAGCACCTATAAGGTAGCCTATGTGTGCTGCAGGTCCAGTATGGTATCCAGGCATGGGGTTTCCGCCATAGGATAGTGCGAAGTCCTGTCCACCATACTTTTCAGCTAAACTATCTAAACCTAGTGCTGCATACTTGTAGAACTCGTTTGGCTGTTTAACTATAAACTCTACTGCCTTAATGTACTTCTGGTAGTCTCCCCACTCCAACTTAACTATAGTTTCCTTCTCTGAGATTATACCCTTCTCTAGAGCTTCAGTTATCCATGCCAGTATAACACCTGTACTCATAGCGTCTAGACCATACATTTCAACAACATCCATTAGCTTTAATAGTCCATTGGGATCACCTATACCTAGCATTGACCCTAAAGCGTATATTGGCTCGTAATCGTATG
>DQVH01000111.1 GCA_015661855.1 Desulfurococcales archaeon | reverse complement strand
GTGCTAACGTAATAGTTATGGAAAGACTATACCCATCAACACTCTCTATTAAACTTCTGAAAAGGGAACGATATAAATTACACCTAAATATACCTGTTATCAAATGTATATCTAACAATCCACTCCTCTAAATACTTTAAACTGTCAACTCTTTCAGTTAAATTTGAATTGAATAGTATTATAATAGTACTAATAATCCATAGGAATAAGCCATAAAGCAAATAATACACCAATAACTAAATAAAATCTTCCCTAAAGCACGTCATAAACAAGTAAAACCATAATAAAGAGCAACTACAGAAACATAAAAGTAGCTTTTTAGCCTGGAACTTTAAATAAAGCTAGTGAAGGAGATCGTAATCCACCTATAATAGACTAATACTATCAGACTTAAGCATCCTTCTCTTAATCTACTACGTTAATTATAAGGAGCAGTATGGTATATATAAAACTCAATAGCTGTATTTTAGCACTATATCCCCTATGTTTACATTTAAATGTCTCGCTACAACAGAGCATTTAACTATAAGTAGGAAGAATACTCCTCTAACTGAACTGAATAATTCATAGTTTCCCTGACCTTTAGCTATTACTATATCGCTTTCTTTAATCCACTTTAGAATTTCCGGTGAGCTCATGGAGTACCCCGTTCCCGGATCACCATTACTAACGGTTTTCACTTCAGCACGCTCAATTCTATCTAGCCCTACCTCTCTTAAGTCATCTACTGTTGCATCATTTATTAATGGGCCCCCCTTTACAACAAATACGATTTTGTCTAGACTTCTAATCTGTAGTATAGTCTCTATGAGTAGTTTATCTAAAACTATTTCACCAGCATTATCGAAGAAGTATAGTAGTGTTTTCGCTTTCTCAAGTCTCTCTCTAAACACTTTATAGTCATTTATCTTGAAATCTTTAGTTAAAACATTGTAGATAGAGCGTTTTATGCTATTAACATTCACGTTGTATGATAAAGCTCCAAAATCTATAATATTTCCTGCTGCTGCAATTTTTAAAGCTGTTAAGAGGGGATCACTACTTTCTCTAACAACTCTCTCAAAGTCATTATATAGTGATAACATTATCTCATTTGATAACTTCTTAACCTTATAGTATGGATCATGTGAACCCGTAATCCTCCTAACAATACTGTAAAGTTGTGGTGCAAGAAGCATAGATGGAATACTCCATTTAACACTTAGTAAATACTTCATAACCTCTTTAACTACACTCTCAATAACCTCTCTATTCTTTGTAACCATTCTTGAAGCTCTAATAGCCTGACTTATAAAGCATGGTATACACTCTAAATCCATAATCACCTATACTCACCTACACCACGATACAAGTATAGATAGTATTATGATAACTATCGTTATTAAAGATAGTAGAAAGTTAGTAATATCTCTTTTTGCCAGCAGCAACATACATATAGTAAGTAGGGAGGTTAACGGCGTTAAAACTATAATGACTAAACCGAAAAGTAGAATACTACTGTCATAAAGTATACTCTTAACAATTAAACCGACTAATACTATTAAAAGTCCAAATACTACACCATACCTCAATATTAATGATGGAATTCTATACACTACATCACCTCCCTAAACTACTATAGAGTGTATGAGTCTTAGGGAGGCATATAATAATATAAGTGAGAAGATAAGCCTTATGATTCTAGGCTTAAGCTTCCTCATAAGCTTAGCTCCAAGTGTTGCACCGGGAATTAAACCTAATGCTAAGACTGCTAATAGTACTGGATTAACAAACCCTTTAATCAAGTATACTATTCCACCACTAGTAGCAGTTAACCCTATCATAAAGGAGCTTGTGGCAACAGCAATCTTAACCGGTAATCTTAAAATAAACGTCATGATGGGCACCTTTACAATACCACCACCAATACCAAACATTCCTGAGAGCAAGCCGGCTAGAAACGACATTAGAATTGCAATAATCTTGCGATGTGGTATATTCATAGTTGAATGTTGGTGTAGTTCACTCTTTAAAGCCCTCTTAAACATGATAATAGATATCCAAAACAATAGCACCCCAAAAGCACACTTAACCACCTTAACTGGTATCGTTAGAGTTAAGTTAGCTCCAACTATAGCTCCAAGTACTGCAGCCGGCTCCAACGATAATGCTGTTTCCAGACTAACCAAATTTCTTTTAAGATAGACGCTTACAGCCGAAGATGACGAAATTACCATACATAGTAGACTTACAGCTATAGCAACTCTAATATCATAGTTTAACACCAATACTAGAAACGGTACAATTAAACTACCACCACCAATACCAGAAATAGCTGAGACGAAACCCACACATACAGCACCAACAAATAATACTAGCATGTCAAACAACGATACCAATTCACACTCTCACCTCAATTAAACAAAGAAATTAACATATTTAGCTGTTATTACCATTAATACATTACCAAGTAGCTAACATGTAAATAGAGAGCTTTAATAATAACTAATTGTTCCGGACAGTGATACCCTTAGTATAACTAATCTAGGGTTAACACTTGACAGTATATAGTTAGTTAGAAAGGGTTGAGAGAGCTAGCTCATTCCTTAAAACCGGGATTCCGTATCTTGGGTGATTTGACTATTTAAACTTAAAGCTGGTAGGCTAACGTTTAAACTGTAGAGTACCAACTTTAACACAGTATGCAGTTAGCATAGGTCTTATAAGGTGATTACATTATGGTATCTAGAATAATCGATTTAACTATGGATTTAAAGACTGGAGCTCCAGTATTTCCTGGTTATCCTGTACCCATAGTACATAAGTGGACTAGTATTGAAGAGCAGGGTTACTACTCTAATTTACTAATGTTAGTTGAGCATACCGGGACCCATGTTGATGCACCAGCACACTTTATCAGGAATGCACCAACTATAGATAAAGTGCCTATAGAGCGGTTTATGGGGAGAGGGGTAGTTATTGATGTTAGTGATTTAGAGCCTAAAGCAGCTATTACTGCTAATCTTATTGAGCAAAAGCTTAAAGAGCTTAATGTAGAGATAGGCTCTGGATGGATAGTCTTATTCTATACAGGTTACGATGTTAAAGCTGGTACACCAGAGTGGTTTAACCATCCCGGACTTGACGAATCAGGAGCTAAATTCCTAGCTGATAGAAACATAAATGCTGTTGGTATAGATGCTCCAAGTATAGATCATGAGCCTTTCCCAGGACACAATATACTACTTCCAAAAGGCATAGTAATCTACGAAAACCTTACAAACTTGAAAGAATTAGTGAAGAAGCCTGGATTTAAGTTCATAGGGATACCACTCAGAATATTCAATGGCTCAGCTAGCCCCGTAAGAGCAATAGCTATTATTGAAGAGTAGAGGTGTTATAGTACATGTCTACAACACTAATATACTTGAGACTAGCTGAACAACTGGAACCTGAAGGAGCCTTCGTATATCTTGACTTAGCAAGTCATAATATCAGATGAAATATATGAAGACTATATATGCGAAGGAAAACACTATAGCTTCTTAATACTCCCTGAGTGGAGAGACTACGTAGTATATGTAAGTGGAATGTCTAAAACCTGAGCTGTACCAGGGTTTAGATTTAGAATTTATAGTTGCTAGAAAAGAGGTTATTAGGAAGATAGAGGTTTTAGCGATTAATATTTATAGTTGTCCACCAACACCATTCCAATATGCAGCACTAAAAGCATTCAAAATGGGTATTAAATGGTTTAATAAGGTTGGAGATGAGTATAGAAAACGTAGAGATATAGTTTTAAAAGAGTTATCTAGGCTACCAGGCGTTAAGACTGTTAAGCCTCGTGGAGCATTCTATGTTTTTCCCAACGTTAAAGAGTTTATTAGAATACTCGGCTATAAGAATGTTGATGAATTATCGAGAGTTATGCTATTTGAAGCAGGTGTATCAATGCTACCTGGTACTGCGTTTCCACTCTACGGTTGAGAAGGGTATATGAGAATATCATACGTCCTACCTGTAGAGACTATTCGTTAAGGATTTAGGAAACTTAGAGTTTGGATTGAATC
>DQVH01000125.1 GCA_015661855.1 Desulfurococcales archaeon | reverse complement strand
TTTATACTCTTAAATAAGGGTACATACCTTGACGATCTTAAAGAGGTATTTGTTAACGGTAATCTTGTAGGTAAACTCTACTTTAACCCACTAACACGTACGTGGAGGTTTAGACTAGACTATGCTGGTGCTGTAAAACTTATTCAAGAAAACCTTGTACCCACCTACATGTTAAATCCTGGTGAGAAGGTTAGAGAGGGAGCATACTTAAGTTTTAAGGGGGGTTATGAGAGAAATCAGCAAGTAGTAATACTTGATAGTAGAGGTAATATTGTAGGATTAGGAAGGGTTAGTTCTGGAAATAGACTTAGAGTAGTTAAACTCTACAAGGTGAAGGTGGTTCATGAGACTTCAGGTAAACCTGCTAGTATGAGTGACCTCTATAAAGCTAATGAGTACTACCTTTACTACCTAGAGTCTAGAGCTAAAACATTCCTATACATTATGTCAACTAAGATTAACAGGAAACCTGTTGTTTCATACTCTGGAGGTAAAGATAGCCTTGTAACATTAGATTTGACATTATCAACACTAGGTGATGTAGAACTATTATTCAATGATACTGGTCTTGAACTTCCAGAGACCGTAGAGAATGTGTATGAGGTTGCAGATAAGTATGGTTTAAACCTAAATATTGCATCTGCTGGTGATGCTTTCTGGAAATCTGTTGTTAACTTAGGCCCTCCCGCTAGAGATTATAGATGGTGTTGTAAAGTTTGTAAACTAGTACCATTAGCTAAACTCATTATGTCTAAGTGGAAGGGTGAAATAGTCAATATTGTTGGTCAGAGAGCATTTGAATCACTTGATAGAGCTAGAAGTCCTAGAGTATGGAGGAATAAGTGGGTTCCAAGTCTACTAAGTATGTCACCTATACAGGAGTGGAGTCAACTAGCTGAATGGATATACATATACTCTCACGGTCTAAAACCAAACATTCTATACTTTAAAGGTTTTGAGAGGTTAGGTTGTTACCTATGTCCAGCTAGTAGACTAGCCGAATTCAAAGTAGTAGAGGAAATACACCCAGAATTATGGAGTAGGTGGGAGGAATTCCTATTAAAATGGGCTAAAAGGGTAGGATTACCACGGGTATGGGTACGTCTAGGCCTATGGAGATGGCTTGGACCATCATCGACAAAGAAGGTTCTAAGTAGTACTGTGAAGAAACACTATGATAGACTAATTGAATGGCAAAAATACTACTCTAAATGGATAAAGCCAGCAGTAAAGGAGAAAAAACAGGTGGTAACCGAGGATGGTAAATATAAATTGATAGTGAAACTTGATAGCAACATAGACTTAACTCACATTACCAAACAGTATGCAATATTCTCTACTAAACTAGAATATAACGGTAATAGTTTAAAACTTAAACTAGGTAATGGTGAGATAGTATTGTATAGGAATGGTGTAATAGAGGTTACTAGTAAAACTCAAAAAGACGCTATAGAGGTTACAATAGACGTTCTAAAAGTCTACTATAGAGCTTTATACTGTACTAACTGTGGTTCATGCTCTCTCTGGTGTCCACTAGAATCTACAAGGATAGATAGTAGAGGTATAATTGTTAATCCACTTAACTGTACTGGCTGTAGAATGTGTTTAGAGGTATGTCCTGTAGCTGATGTTACCGTTGAACACATTGTTGCACCACTACTCCTAGATGACTGTAGAGCTTGGAAGAGAAAAACTAAAACTAGAAGATCAGTTGTAATTGGTAGTCTTAAAATATTAACTACACTTACACAAAGCTAAATACCAAATAGTGTAGTAAACTATTAACTCGTAGGCTTATAGCGGTTTACTAGGTGATATGGTATATTCCTACTCCGGTACTTGTATATCTGTTGGCGTTAGATACTTATATAGCATGTAGAGTGCCATAGCATAGTCCTTATAGCCATTTATGAGTTGTCTACTTGTATCAACTAGTATGGTGTATACTGTTTGTTGGAGTAATCCTAGTAGGAGTGTCCATGCTACTAGTACTAATAATACTATTTTTGTATGTAGTGAGAGTTTCTCCCTCTTCAGTATAACTGTTGGGAATGGTATATGCCATAGATGTTCAAGTACTCTTAAATAGCCATATGATGATGCTACAGTAGATACAATTAGTATACATGCTACAATATAGTTACCTACCTCAATAAGTGATTGAAATAATAATATTTTACTAAAGAAGCCACCAAATGGAGGTAGCCCTATTAGGTGTAGAAAACTAGCTATGAGGGTAAACATTGCTAGAGGGTATAGGTGACCTGCACCCTCAAGAGCCTCTATATTTCTAGTTCTATACCTTCTAACGAATACCCCTATAGCTGTAAATGCAAGTATTTTACCGATAGCATGGTTTAACATATGGTATAGTCCAGCTGTAACACCGAGTACTGTACCAAGACTTACACCCATGTATATAAAGCCTGTGTTCATTATAGTACTGTAAGCTAGTATTCTTTTTACATCATCCTCAAATCCCATCATTAATGCTCCATAGATTGTAGCTATTGATGCAAGAGTAAGCGTTATAAACATTACATTACCTAGCTCGTGTGTAAATAAACCATCATTGTATACAGTATACACTATTCTTAGGAAAAAGTATACTCCCATATTTATAGCTAGTCCAGATAGTAGAGCACTAATAGGTGAGGGTGCTTCAGAGTGTGCATCTGGTAGCCAGAAGTGGTTTGGAAATAGTGCTGATATGAGAAATGATGTCCAAATGGCCATTGCTAGGTAGAATACAAAGTAGAATAATGGTCCATTAACTCCACCTCCAAAGAATGGATCACTATGCTGACATAAACTAATACTCCTTACCTTAACAGCTAAACAACCCATATTGAGTGTCCCAGCTACAGCATATAATAGTATTGTTGCAAGAAAGTAGAGAACAGTTATTATAGCAGCTAGTATAGCATATCTAGCTGATGCAGCGAGAGCCTTCCACCTATAACTATAAAATGCTACAAGAGGGTATGTTGCTAAACCTATTACTTCAAGCATAACATATATGTTAAATACATCACTTGTATATAGAAAGCCCATAAAGCCAGCTTCAAGTATTAATACCAGAGTATACATGAGTAGATAGTTATCCATATGTCTAGTATACCAATGTATATAAAGTGATAGAATAAATATTGATAGTGATATAGTAAATCCCATTAGTGTACTAGTCTTATCAGCTACATAAACTACTCCTAGTGGTGGAGGCCAACCACCAAATGGGTAAACTACAATAGTATCGTATATGTGTACTTGATAAAATACGATAGTGTTAACTAGGAATGTTAGGAAAGTAGCTACCATAAAATATATTGTACCTACAAGTCTACTTTTAGTAATTCTACCTATTAATGGTAGGCTGAAGGCGAAGGCAGCAGGTATAATTGATGTTAACCCTAAATGTATTGATATAGTGTAGTTCATAGACTACACCATAGTGGAATTACTCTTCAAAAGTTTCATACTCCGCCTCTATACGCTCAATAACCTCTCTCCTTAATGCTAGGTGGAGGTTTATTGATCCAAAGACGTCATATAGCTTTAATGTTATTACTGATAGGAATACTATAAAGCTAAGATTTATTACTATAGCTGTTATTACTAATGCTTGTGGTAATGGATCAACACTTCTACTAAGAAGTTCATAGATGTAATCAGGGTTGCTAGGCTCCATATAGACTGGGGGTAAAGGTAATTTACCGAACCTATACCCTATCACTACAGCTATTATTGATGCTGTATCACTAAATATAGTTAGTGATATAATCTTCTTAATCATGTTTGGTTTAAATATAAGACCATATAGAGCTATAACTATATTTGCTATAAGGGATACCATCAGTATATTTAGCATAAAAATTGTAATGTTCATTACTCTGGAAACCTCTTCTCCATACTAGCAATACTAAGTATCATTAATAGTAGTGTAAATGCGGCTAATACTATGAGGAACTCAAAAATATTAAACATTAGTATTGTTAGTGAAACTCTATAGTCACCAACATCATAACTATATCCTATTGGTGCATTAATTTTTGGTTGATTCTGCAATATGTAAGCATTACATCCAGTAAGCAATCCTACTAGTATAGGTAGTATGGCTACAATTACTAAACTTATAAGACCACACGTTCTAAAAGTTAGCATACTTACCTGTCTTATATTGCGTATGTAGAGCCAGTGAAGTGAGTAGGTCATGGACATGATGTATATTATTGCAGCTGCTACAGTACCTCCCTGAAATCCTCCAGCGGGGGTCATGTGGCCTTTTAGTGCAATAGCTAAACCTAACCCTACTGCAATAAACATTGAAATTTTCACTACACTCTTTACAATTGGTGAGAGACCTTTACCTCTAGGTGGTTTCTCATATAAATACTCATAGTATATTACGATAGCCCCTATTACTGCTGCAAATAATACTGATGTCTCAAAGAATGTATCAATACTACGATAATCCCATACAATAGCATTTACTATGGCTGGCGTTAATGCTGTAAATAGTGGGTGTAGTGGATTGTATGAGAAGGAGAGTATCCACTTAGATAGAGTATTAAGGTCGCTTCTCACAGGTATTAAGGTGATATTGTTAACTGTTAATATAGCTGACACCACTACAGCTATCACTGTAACTACTAGTACCCCTATAACCTTTAATTTTAGAAGCATGGTACCAATCCAACACATATATGAACAAGGTGGTGTCAGCCACTAACTATAAGTAGAGTTAGCTTAAAAGTGTTATCACTAATACTAGGAGGAGTGTTAGTGAGATAACAAGTGTAAACCAGTAATTATCCTCAATAGCCTCCAATACATTAACAGTAGAGTAGAGAGTTCTCCTAATACGATTTAATACGTATACATGGCATATTATGTGAGCTAGTTTATGAAATTCATAACTTATCTTCTCAATATGCGTCCATAACCAGAATCCTATGAGTAATGATAGTGGAGTTATAGCTATTGCTAGTATGGTAGTAATTATATTGGGGAACACACTAATCGTAGGAGGTGTATAGAATATTATTAGTAGTGTCCCAGTAAGACTATTAAGTATGTACTCTATCGGAACACCCATATAAACTCCACTACTCTTTATCATAGCTAGTACAAACTCCCACCATAAACCTATAATGAACGCTGATAAAACTAAAATATATAGAGGGTACACCATTAATCCAGGTATTTTCTCTCTATACCTTACCGTAACCTTATAGTACTTAGTGTACACTGTATCTCTTATAAACCCCTTATAGAGTGGTTTTAGTAAGTAACTTGTTGTTAATACTGTAGAGAATATAGCTATAGATAGTTCAAGTAACGGCATACCATGCCCGCTACCTAATACTGATGTATGGTAGAGTACTTTTGATTGAAAACCTATAGTTGGAGGTAACCCTATAAGTACCATTGATGCAAAAAGTAATGCTATATAGTCTAACTTCATCTCCTTATATAAGCCGCCCATTCTATTAATATTCCTTGTACCTATATGTGATATTATGTTACCTGCTATAAAGAATAGTGTAGCTTTAGCTATTGAATGGTTTAGTAGAAATAGTAGTATTGAAGATAAAATTACTACCCCCAACACCTTATAATCCATATTATAGGGTTGTACATACTTATGTAGAGAAGCTACCATGACGAATACGTAGCCCATATAACTTATAGTACTATATGCGAAAAGCCTCTTTATATCATCCTGTGCTAAAGCCATTACAGCACCATAAATAACTGATGTAAGACCTAGTAATGTAATGAGTAAGACTATAATATCATTTACTATATTAACACTTGTAGTCAACATTAATGTACCATAGATACCTGTATTAACTATGAAGCCACTTAGCAATGCTGATATAGGTGTAGGTGCTTCCGCGTGAGCTAGTGGAAGCCATGAATGAAATGGAACAATACCAGACTTTATAGCAAAACCTATTAAGCCTAGTATTAATGCGGAAAGTAGTGTTAACGTACTATCTGCTAGCTTAATTTTCTCTCTTAACTCGGTAAAACTGAATACCCCAATTTCGAAAAAGATTATCGATAGAGACATTATTATTAGAGCGCTCGCTAGTAAACCCATTATAATATATATTCTAGCAGCTACTCTTGCTCTAACATATGTTCTATCAAATGCTATCAGTAGTCCTAGAAAAACAATCATCGCATCTAGTGAGAATAAGAAAATTAGAAAGTTATTTGACAAGAGGTAGATTAATGTAAATAGGTATGAGGTACTTAAATAAAACCAGTAATGCCTTGGATCTTCATGTTTATGGTGGTGGGTAAGGTACTCTAAACTATAGAATACTACTGGAATCCCTATGAGGGTAAATGATAGTAAGAATACAGCATTTATAGTATTCAATACCAGATCTAATCTACCAATACCAATAACCGGTTCAACTATAGTAATTAGTATGTATGGAGACTCAACATAGAATAGTGTACTCACTGCTATAATACCTACTATACATAGGTAAATCGATATTACTAGTGGTACATAAATGTAAGTTCTTCTAACTAAAGATAATACTATAGATACTAGGGATAGAGCTAAAGTGAACTCTACTAACCCGCTATAGATTAACTCGATAGTTATAGTATTCATGGTTATATACTTCTCCCTACGGACTTGAAACCCGACTGCCCGTATGTTTAAATCTTGTATTCTTATAAATTCACCTATACTTCCTAAATTAACTTAAACCCTAAGTAGAATAATCTAAGTAGAATGAGATGCGAATGTTAACTATAGAGTAGTTGAGTTAACTATTATAATTTCGTAAGCTAAGTTAGTGGTTATTGTGTTGAGGGTTAGAATGTTAATTACTTAATTAAGTATTTCTCCAAAACATTCTGGTCTTTAGATAGTTTCTTTCAGCTTCAATTATGGCTTTATAAAATTCTGTTTCTCCAAGTGAGAGTTTACCTATGATTTTGGCTGCTGTTTTAGGCCCTATACCTTTAGCTGCTAAGGCTATTACTGCTACTTTACCGTAGGTTAGTACTAGTGTAGCTGATTTTCTAGCTTCCTCATATACTAGTTTTTCTTCGCCTACGAGTTTACCTTTACGAAGCTTCTTTTTAACTATGTTTTCGAGGTTTAACTCGATATCTTTAGTAACTGCAATAAAACCTGAATTACACTTGGGGCACACTATTCTATCAGGTAGATTACCTACTTTCTCTATTGAAGACCATTTACCACACATTAAGCAGACTAGTTTAACTCTTGTATTCTCTAGTCTCCTCTTAACCATTTCGAGTATTAATGGTGTACTCACTGTAACGTCCATGAATGCTATGAACTGTGGTGTTTTCAGTACCTCACTTGAGAGTGGTGATAGAGTTTCATTACTCGACTCAACATAGTGTATTTTCACTCTACCATTCTTAATTAACGATATTAGGTTACAGATAGCGTTTAAGTCTATATCATACACTTTTATCTCCTTAATAGCTTCCTCTTCGATAACAGTATTATTAAGAGTTTTAGCTATAGCCTTAAACTCTCTTACACTAGCATCTCTAGATATTATCCCAAACCTCTTCGCTACATTAATTAAACGCCATAAGTAGAAGCCTGTATCTCTAACTAAATCTACTATTGTATTCTCTAAATCTTCACTACCTAGACTGGTAAGTGTATCGAATACTGTTTTGAGAGAGTCAATACTAATTGGGTGTGCTGTTAAGAGTACTATATGGTATGCTCCAGACTTTACAGCTACACTTACACCTAGTTTACAGCTTATTATCTTCTTAAGTAGTAGTGATAAACCTCTATTACCCTTTGTTCCTAAATGTACGTGTATTATTATGAGTTTTCCAGCCTTTTCTACTAATATATCTTTATCTGTGGGTACAGGGTATCCTCTCTTATAATGTTCACCTATAACGTGTAATATTTTACACCAGCTATTCTCGTCAAGATTATAGTTTCTCTTTAGGAGATTGTATACTTTATTATCACCCTGAACTACTCTAAGTAGTAGTCTCTTTAATGCTCCAACCTCTCTAGCAACCTTGTAGTCTACTGGTATGTACTCTCCAGTCCATGACGGTAGTATTCCTGCTGATGAATTTGTAGGTTCAACATTTACCTTTAAATTCTCATGATCAATACTTATTATCTTCCATACTCTACCTGAGAGTATGAGCAGACTACCAATACTACATGTTGAGATGACAAAGTCTTCATCTAAGTAGCCTATAGTTCTCCTAGTTATAGCGTCAACTACTCTATACTGTCTAATATCGGGTATCATTGAAGTCTCAAAGTAGTATTTTATCGATCCATAACCTAACTTTACAGTATCCCCATTACCATAGAGTTTTACTAGTCCCTGTGTAGAGAGCTGCTCTATAACCTTTCTCAATTCATCAAATGTTAAATCTCTATAGGGGTATGCATCTACAATGATATCGTATATTTCATTTATACTTGTAACTCCATCTCTTTCAAGAAGTAATCCAATTATTTGATGTGCTAGTACATCGTATGGCTTACTTGGGATAGTGTGTGATTCTAACTCGTAATTTGCTGCTCTCCTAGCTAGTACTGCTGATTCAAGGATATCATCTATAGTATTTAGTGTGACTATTACTCCTCGAGATACACCCAACTCTGTATGACCTGATCTACCAACTCTCTGTAGCAGTTTTACTGCTTGTCTAGGTGAGGAGTATTGTATTACTAAATCTACTCTTCCTATATCTATACCTAACTCTAGTGATGATGTAGCGACTATAGCTTTTATTAAGCCATTCTTTATAGCATTTTCAACTTCTACTCTCTCACTCCTTGATAGACTACCGTGATGTACTCTAACCTTATCCCCTATAATCTGTTTAAGTTTTGAAGTTAATGCTTCAGCAGTATCTCTAGTGTTAGTGAATATTAGTGCTGCCTTAACATTTCTAATGGCTTCTACAATGTATCTTAATTTTGAAGCATAATCTGAACTTACCTGCAGCTCTTCAGCTAGTATTTCATCTTCTGGTATAGTTTTAGGTAAACATACTCTTATATCTACACGTTTCATTTGATCTGATACGACTACCTCACATAGTCTACCTCCAGTTAGATAATTCTTAGCTTCACCAATTGATGATATTGTAGCTGATAAGCCTATTCTCTGAATACTATAATGTGATATCCTCTGTAGTCTCTCTAGTGCTACACTTAACTGTATACCCCTCTTATCATCTAGTAGTTCGTGAAGTTCATCGACAACAACCCATCTTACAGATTTTAAGAATTGTCTAAGCCGTTTATTTACGAGAATGAATTGTAGTGTTTCAGGTGTTGTTATTAGTATATCGGGTGGCTGCTCATCTATTTTACGTCTCTCACTTCTCGGTGTATCACCATGCCTTACAGCTATTGATATACCTACTAGTGAAGCTATATACTCCATTCTACTAAGTATATCCCTATTTAATGCTCTAAGTGGTGTAACATATAGTGCTTTTAAACCTCCACTTACTCCTCTATCCCTCAACTCTAGTATTCTACTGTATATTGGGAAGAGTGCAGCTTCAGTTTTACCTGTTCCTGTAGGTGACACTATTAATGTATTTACACCACTTAGTACAATTGGTATAGCCTTTTTCTGGATAAGTGTTGGTCTTGAATAGCCTAAACTAGTTATAACCTTGACTAATCTTCTATCTAATAAGTTAAACGGGTACTCTATACCCTCCATAGCTAACTATACTTTTCTACCCTCTCTCCCTCTACCTACACCATCGAGTGTATAGTATATAAGCTATATAAAAGTTAGATTGAGTATACTGTTCTCTTAGAGGATGGATTAGTGTTGAATAGTTTATCGTGGAGAATAGTATTATGGTATGTGGTTTCACTAGTATCTATAGTAATGATGCTAGTTTACACTCACACCATAATGATCAGTAATACTAGTTTTATAGCGTTATCACTACTACTATTCTATATTGGTGCTGTATTTCTGAATTCACCTTTAATCTCATACATCATTACCCTATGTACTTGGCTTTCACTATACACTATACTAGGTATATTATGTACAGTCTACCACGATGTTTCAGTGATACTGTATCAGACTACTGTTCTAGAATTACTTATAACACCACTATACATAATACTGCTTTTACTAAGTATTCCACTCTCATACTATTTAAAGTACTTTATTATTAGGGATAAAGGGGACATCCTATTAGTATATATAAAGGGTATTAGTGTTAGTAGTATTATTAGAAATGTTAAGAGTACTCTTAGAGTAAATGTAGTATACTTAGTTGCTGGTTTAACTATCTCCACTATTATAGTGTTTAAGCTGGGTATTTACACAATTAATGCTACCATATACTTTGTTGGAGTTATTATCTACCTTATACTTGTGTTTTTAAGTGTAAGAGGTTATAACTATCTAAGCATTTTACTCTCATTTTCTTCGTGGGTGGGTTTACCAATAATACTGGCTGTACTATTCCATCCGGTAAAGCCTAGTATAGTGAAGACTGTTAAAGGTTTGAGTAAGGGTAAAGGTATTGTTTTAGGTGATATTCAAGCAGTACTATCGTATGGTACACCAAGTAACATGTGGACTGGTATACCTATAGGTCATCCGAAAATGCACCATGATATTTGGTACTGGCGTACATCAGTTGGAAAATATATACTGAATTTAAGGAGTCAAACAAATCCACACATACTAATTGTTGGTAGTAGTGGTACGGGTAAGTCTTCGCTTGCAAAATACTTAGTTAAGGAGCTACTGGATAACTATGGTATTCCATGTTTAATAATAGACTCCCATAACGAATATGTTGACTTAATTCGTTCAATTCAAGGTGAAGTAGTTTATGCTGATGAAATTTCAGTTAACCCACTAGATCTTGATGGTGTTAGCCCACGTGAGAGAATAGTTCAAGTAGCGGATACTCTCCAAAGAATTTTCAGATTAGGAAGTTTACAAAGAGTTACACTAGAGGAGGTTTTAGAGGAAGCGTATAGTAGGTGTGGTATTGAAAGTGATTTACCAGAGACTTGGAGTAATAGAGTACCAACATTTACAACGCTACTACGGGTAATAGAGGATAGAATAGAGAGTGCGAGAAATGCATCTGAGAGAAGTAGATATGAAAGTCTAAAACCATACATAAGGTTGTTAGCTTCATCAGTATTTCTTGAAACAACAATACCATTTGAGAGAATTCTTAGAAAGCCATGCACTATAGCATTAGCTAAAGTTCCGGGCGATCAGGTAAAAGCAATTATAACAGAGGTTCTTTTAAGGAAGATAGCACACTACATGTACTTAAAGGGTTTTACTAAATCAGATTTAGGTATTGAAAGGTATATTGTAGTAGATGAAGCACATAGAATTGTAAAGAGGGGTACTAGTAGTCCATCACTCATAGGTAGACTTATTATGGAGAGTAGAAAGTATGGTATAGGCTTCATCATTATTACTCAGCAACCACTAGATCTAGATGAAGCAATAATAGCTAATACTGCAATAAAAATATCGTTTAGTATAAGTGAGCCGAAAAACCTAGACTACATAGCTAAATGTATTTCAGGGTATACTCAGTTAAATAGAGTTGACGTAATTAAACAGGCAATACACTACCTACCTAGAGGTTTTAGTGTAGTAAAGGATTGTACAAGTGAACCCTGTATAGTCAAAATCAGGTATTAATGTAGGAAACGTTTAATAGTAAACTAACTTAAAACTGATAATACTAGACATAGTCGAATATGTAGCGTGATAGCTTATGTCTAAGCCTGACACGGTTGAGATACTTGATAGTGAAGAGGAGATAGGTAAAGAGGAGAAAGGAGAAGAAGCTACAAGTGAGGAAGCCGAAGAAGAGATTGAGGAGGGAGAGTTCTCAATTCACGATATTGAGGAATTTCTTAAAGCAACTGAAGTATGGGATAAACTATTAAAGGGAGAGATAAAAGTAGAAACTCTACGTAGAGTTAAACGTGTTACTAAAACAGTTAAACGTAGGAGGAGGAAGTAGCTATATCTACTTTACAATTTTGGGTGTATAACCTAAGCGTTTAATACTTTCGAGTATAAGTTCCCTATTAACTCTCCTATCAAATACTAGTTCCACTATTTTTCTATTATCCTCCTTTACAAGCCTAACTTTATCTACTATTACTTCCCCTCTAATCATATCACTAACATCATGGGGTATTACGAGGTAGCTTTTAAACTTCTTCCTAGCTACATCAAAAAATACATCGAAATTTTCGATTATCCTCTTAGCCTCTTTAACATCCTTAACCTCTCTACCATATATATCGGTTAATATGTTGAGTAGTTTTAATGCCTCATCTACACTTAATCTTACGTGAAGGTATTTAGCCATATCCTCTCTAACTAGAAGCTCCATTAACATATACCACCTACTATTGTAGATTAGAGTGTAACACTTTAAACTATACCCTTTTAACCATATGGAGAGGCTATTGTTAACTATAACTATTTAAGGTTTAGTAGTGCAGTATAATTATGGTGGTATATGTTTGGTGTTTAGGGCTGTATACTCAGCTACCTCAAAGTTTAAGTATATTGCTCAAACACTTGTTAAAGTAGCTGATATAATACCATTCCTTGCAACACCTGAGGGAATTATTGTTAGAACGTTAAGTCCAGATAAAACTACAATGATATCACTTACACTACCAGCAACAGCATTTGATGAGTATGAGTGTGATGGTGAAGAGGGATTCCTAGTTAGTAGTGATGAGTTTAATAGGGTTGTAAAGAGGGGTACACGAAACGACATCTTAGAGTTAACTTTGGAGAGAGAGCTTAAAAGACTTAGAATAATATTTAGAGATAAAAAAACTGGTGTTATAAGGACTTTTAATGTTCAGTTGAGAGAAGGCTCTATTGAGAAACTTAGTGAACCAAAAATAGAGTTATCAGCAACCATAAGGATGCTTGCATCAGACTTTAAGAATATAGTGAGGGATGCAAAAATGGTTGGTGACGAGATAGAGTTTATTACTACAAAGGATAAGTTTATAGCCGTAACTGAAACTCAACAGAAGATCTATAGATGTATTATGGAGTTAGATAAACCACTCATATCACTTATAGTTAAAAAGGATGAGGTTAGATCAACCTATAGTATTGAACTTTTAGAGGCAACATTAAAGGCTGCAATGGCTGCTAACACGTTAACTCTAGAGTATGGCGATAATATGCCAGCTAAAATAGAGTTTGATATGCCTGGTGGGGGAATATTAACCTACTGGGTTGCTCCAAGAGCTAAATAGTACACCTTATTATTCTAATTTACTCATTAACTCTTCAAGTAGAGTTCTAATACGCTTCTCCCTCTCAATTCTCTCCTTAACCTCAACCTCTTTGGCCTCTATCACTTTAACCTCAGTAAACCATGTAGGTTTAGAGCAGTTACTCCTCTCACTACACAGTATACAGCACCATGGACACACATTTACACTTGGATGCATACTACATGCATCTATGGGTTCATATCTTCCACATATACTACAGCGTTTCCAGTATAGAACCAAACATCTACACCAATGGTTAAATCTTTAAAACTACCTTATTAATTTGATTGTGCAACGTAGAATCATACAAAGTTTTAGCTGAGAGTAAACATTTTAAAGTTTAATAGTTTAAGTCAAAGTGGAGGTTAAAGTTTATGTCTAGTAGAGAGATAGTGGATAGAGTAAAGGAGGCTCTTAAAAAGGTTATAGATCCGGAGTTAGGTGTTGATATTGTTTCAGCAGGCTTCATTAAGGACATTAGAGTTGTAGGTGATGGTATAGTTGAAATAGATTTAATGCTAACATCACCATTCTGCCCTCTCTCCGATTGGCTAGTATTCCAGACTAAGAGAGCTGCTGAAACAGTTAATGGTGTTAAAGAAGCTAGAGTAAAAGTTGTAGGTTTTGGTATACCAGAGATGCTTAAGAAAATATTTAAGCTAACATAAGCTAGAATGTAAAGCTTAAATAATACAATCCAACTACAGTTATACCTGACCCCCGCCGGTCTCACGTCACCTGAGACACATAGTATGTGGATGAGGATGAGGGTTGATCGGTCAGGCGGGGGACAATTAGTAGGGATGATTGGGCCCTCTAGCTCCTGCCCCACCGATCTAATGAGGTTGTCGGGCCGGTTCTGACCGTACCATTATTCTACTCTAACACTACTTCGAGTTAATGTGTATTACCGGGGGGTAACCACTTACACTTAGAATGTAGTCTCCTTTAGATAGTATTATAGTGCTCTGTGTAATATTGAATTTGTATTTCACTAGTCCACACTCTAAGCTTGAGATAATATTTGCTATGTCCGGTAAATCCACTTTAACTTTTGGATAGTATTTTACTTCATTCCCACATATAATAACCATAATACCATTTGGAATCTTTAATGGTATTACTAGTGTATCATTCACTTTACTAAGATACTTTACTGTTATAGCTGTATGAATTAGCGTGATAGTATTCTCTACGTAGTATTGAATTCTATTAAACTCTATAGTTTGCTGCATTCTCATATAGTAGTGGTATGCTATTATAGCTAGAAAGGTATTAACTAGTATTATTAAAAGTACTGGTATTAACACTAAGCCATATCTAGTATACACCATAAGACTACACCCCTACTATCAATTAAATGTAGAGTTGCACTTCCACACCTATTTAGATAAGTGTAACTGGGTAATGGAAAGTATATCATGTAATAATCATTCTCCACCTCGATATAGCCGTAGACTATAGTTCTATTCAATACCATGTAGGCTTCTACTAAAGGTACAATAAATTTAAGACTATTAACTTGGTATGTATAGTTCACTCTAACAAGTAGAATATCATAGTATACCCATTTAGTAATTGTTGGTGTTAAAGTAGCGTTTATGGTAATGTGTATTCCTAATGATACCCTATTATCAGAGTATAGTATTTCAATGTGTACACTTTTAGTACTATTTAGCGGTATTACTATAGGTATATTGGAGTTAACTGTAACCCTACTAGTATCAAGTATTATGCCATAATATTTATGGGTAAGTTTAGAATAGTTCTCTAGAAATTCCTTAACGCCATTAATTAGTGTATTGGCATTGTACATTCCATTCATACTTGTAGTATAGGCTAGACTATCGATTAACAGTACTGCCAACTTGTAGTCTAGTATAACGTCGTATCTTATATCGTCTAAGAGTATCATGTTTCTAGTTACTACCGGTATTAATGTAAGTGTAGATACTAAAACTACTAGAGCCAAAATTATGAATATTTGCCCCTTAAGTTTCATCATATTCTACCCTCTCTCTACATGAAATAGCAATTTTAACTATAACCGGACCGTTATAATATAATGGTTTCTTTAGATAGAATTCTTCAATAAACGGTGGCTCCACTAGTTCCCCAATTTTTAATAGTACCCTTGATAGCTCTACATCAAGTACTACTAGTTCGTACTGAATGTTTGGTAGTAACCTATTTAGAGCTAGCTTGAGTCTAATCGGATTACCTGTCTTAAAATATTCATCAATGTATCCGTAAGTATCTAGGATTAGTAGAATTCTTGCCAGGGACTCCCTAAGTACACCTTTAGATATAGAGGTAGTAGTGGTACTTAACTCAATACCCCTAAGTGTAATCAGTGTTAATACTATTATGGTTACAGCTATTATGGATTCTAAAATTCTACCTTGACCTCTCAGTTTAAACATACTATTTTCACCATTGACCCATCATCTAAAACTATAACTGTGTAGAAGACTATGTGGAGGTGCTCACGTTTATGAGAATCACCCAATGTAATACTCCATATGGTTTGTGGGTTAGGGGATAACTTAAACATTTCAATGTATACTATAAAGGTACTACCATTATTATCTAGTACACTACTGTTATTCAAAGATTTATACCAGTTATTCCATTTTTTACAGCTTACACCATTCTCTCTAATTAAGTTAATAACTTTGATACATTGCTGTAAACCTTCATACTCTAAAGTATTTAAGGTTAAAGTGTACGAAACTAACGAGAGTATATGGTTCAATAGTATACTCAGTACTGTAATGAATATTGCTGTAGCTGCTACTGATTCGAAAGCCTGCTTCACAGAATACCCCATAGTAGCTACTAGAGGGTATTTAAAGAGCACTAACTAAACTTGTTACCTGTAACGACTACTCTGTTTCCTGTAAACTCCACTATAACTATGGGGCCTTGTGCTCTAGCATACACATTAAATTTAAAGTTTAAAGTATACGATAGACACTTGTAAAGTACTGTAATTGACGTTTCATTACTACTTACAATCCTTACTTCACTAGGTAGCATTACTACATACTCGATACCATTTTTAGAGTAGAGTGTTCCCTCGAGATAGCAGTAGTTGATAATGTATTCTAGATAGCTAGATACCATCATTAACACTATGCTTGAGTATACTTTCTCAATACTGAATATTATTGTTGAAGTAGTGTTTGCTAGTAGTGAAAATAGTAGTATTAGTGTAAGTAAGATTAGAACTTCACTATAAGCTTCATGCATTATACAACACCTAAATACGTAGTATTATCACTTTCGGTATCTGAATACGGTAATGGATAATTGTATTTTTACTCACATTAAGTTTGAGAGCAAGTGCTCCATTAACTAATACTTTAAGAATAGTATCTCTATCAACAAACATGCTATCTTCTAATACGTTCTCTCTAACACTTAGTTTAAGAGTAGACCCCCAACTACAACCTTTAACCTTAAATACGGGCATAACTATACTTAGGAGGATAGTGTTGGTGCCTGTATAAGTATAGTCTATTCTTATAAACGGTGAAATTACAGTATAGTATCTACCATGGTTAACTGTAAAATCTGAGTTAACACATACATCAACTGTAACATCGCCCACACTTTGATACCTACCTGCTACAATGAGGGAAGTATACTTAACCTCATATACTGCTATAGTTGTTTCACCAAATACGATTTCAAATAATACTATTGAGTTGTAGGTAGATAATGTAATGTCCCTATGTATTGTAAGTTTACATCCTCCATGGATAAGACTATACCTAACAGAGTTAACTAGTTTTAACCCATAATCATATAGTATTTCGCTATTCAACTCTATAGAGTTGAATAGTAGTGTTTGAGTATAAGAGTATGCTTGTAGTAGACTAATAGATGTTGCAAGAACTAATAATATTATTGTAGTAGCATGTGCATTCATAGTTTAATCTATCCTCGCATAAACTACTCTAGTTGAGAGATCACCATACAGTATTATTTTATCAAGTTCACCACATGGTATAGCTGTAATTACTAGATGTCTTCCACCCTCTATTGGAATTGTGAATTCGACTATGTAGCCGTAAGCCTTAGCTACAACTACACCATCCAGTAATGCATAGTGTATAGCATATAGTGGTTGGCCAAGTAAACTACAATACTGTACTCTAACCTTTACTGTTGACCTACTAGCATTAAGATGTAATATTTTAATGTATGCTCTCTCTACAGGTATTGAGATATTACTTAATAGTGGTATAGGCCCGTAGGGTTTATAGTGTAGTTCGATAGTAATCTTCTTAGCGTAGTTTATTTGGTTATATGGTATTTTTACTTCAGCTAATCCACTATCTGAAACGT
>DQVH01000131.1 GCA_015661855.1 Desulfurococcales archaeon | reverse complement strand
TGGTGAGTGCCGTTTAGTAACATTAAGGAGGCTTAGAGGAAGGGGTGTGAAAATACCAGTATTCTATGTAGACTCAAATTTATGTACTAAGTGCTATACATGTGTAAACGAGTTTATGTGTCCAGCAATACAGGTTGATATTGAATCAAAGAATGTAGTAGTGGATCCAATACTATGTACTGGCTGTGGTGTATGTGTACAGATTTGTCCAAATAAAGCTATAAAGGTTAAGAGGTGAAGTACTTACGTCCCAGCATGGTAAAGTTAATATACTGGTTGTAGGTGTTGGTGGTCAGGGTATTCTAACTCTTTCTAGAGTGCTAGCTGAAGCAGCATTAGATAGAGGATACAATGTTATTGTTAGTGAAGTTCATGGAATGGCTCAGAGGGGTGGTAGTGTTGCTGTCCATGTAAGAATATCGCTTAACAGTAACCCTCTAGCACCGCTTATTCCCAAGGGCGGAGCCGATATAATAGTAGCATTAGAGTGCCATGAGGCATTGAGACATATAGACTACCTATCAAAGAATGGTGTACTAGTACTGAATAGAAGGGTTATCCCGCCAGCAATACCTAAGGTGAAAGTGTATAGTGTTAGTGAGATAGCTAAAATACTAAATGAGTTGGGTATAAAATACTACGATATTAATGCTGAAGAGTTAGCTTTAAGAATGGGTAAACCCTATGTAGCAAACATTATCGTATTAGGTTATCTAGCTGGATTAAACATACTACCTCTATCGAGAGAAAACTATGTAAACGCCATAAAGAAAGTATTTCCTGAGAGAATAGTACTAGACAATATTAGAGCATTTAATGAGGGGTATAGTTACGCCGAGAGAATACTAGGGAAAGATAGTAGTGTGATGAGGGCCCGATAAACTGATATATGATGATGGATCAACCGGCTGATTAACTCCTCCTTCTAACATACATTTTCGGGTCTTTAACCACTTGAATTAGAAACTTCACCCAACCCTGAGATTCTACACTTTCAACAACTCTAACCCAGTCTATAGCTGTAATAGCGTAGGCCACTATTACTGATATAATTAGCATTGATGGAGCTGATATCCATATAGGTATTTTACCGATCTCTACAATTTGAGCCCATGCAGCTCCGAATAGTGCTGCTAGAAGTGTAATTATGATTTTTCCTAGAAAGCATGCCATAAAGAATTTCACAACACTATACCCGCTAACACCTAGTGGTAGATAGAGTATATCATCTGGTAGTGGTAGTGCAGCAAAGAGGAATACTGCTATAAATACGCTTTTACTCATAAGTTTCGTAAATAACCTTAAATTCTCTTTAGTCTCCTCCGATAAAGCGTATCTAGCAGCCCTCCCTATAGAGTATACTATGATCTTACCTAGTGCTGCACCTAAACCACCAGCTACAACTATAAGTACTATATCGAGTAACGTATATTTTATTGTTGCAAAATACTGTACTATCACTATAAGGTATGGTACTGTAGCATAGGGTATAGCGTTACCTAAGAGTGATGCTAGGAATATACCTATAGGCCCTAATATAATAAGCTTTCTAGCTAGCCCTTCTAATACTGTAAGGATGCTCAATAAGTAGAACCTCCTAGAATACTATGTTTCCTGCTCTACTATATGTTAAAGGTTAACATTTTTATCTTCTTCTACTAAAACTTAGAAGTGTAACCTCCAATCTATTTATTATCTACGTGACATGTCATTGGGAAAATTCTTACCCTACAGGCTTTAACATGGTATAATATTTCGTCTAGTAGTATGGGTGTTAACCCTAGGGCTATATCTATTGCTGGAGTTATTGGAGTTAGATAGTATATGAACTGCATTTTCCTACCTAAAAGGTATAATATTATGTATAGTGAGTATCCAAGCCATATCCATAGGAATACTATTACTCTACCTATACCACGTTTACTCTTAAAATATAGTATTGGGAATAGTATTGATATGAATGCTCCTAGTGGAGCTCCAAAGGAGTTAACGTGCGCTGAAAATTCATCTGTTAACCCGAAGGGTTTAATGTTGAATAGCCAGTTAAAGTATGGTGGTTTAAGTGAGAATGGCGCTGCTACAGCTGGATGGTTAGCACTAAAAGTTGTATGAGTATTAACCATCCACACTTGTATACTAATCCACTCGTTTAATCCAAACTTGAAAATGTACGGTAGGTTGATTATGAGATACACAGCTATAACTATAAACATTATTACTATTACTTCGCTGAGAACTCTTACTATGAATGTAGCTACTCTTACATAGTACTCTCTAAATACTAACATAGGCCATTTAGATTTTAAAATTGACAGTACTCTTTCATAGCTTATGAAGTGTCCATAGTTTAATAGTGTTATTGCTGTTAAAACTACAACTAATGGTATTACGCCGTTTAGTTTAACTGATAGTGCAAACCCTATAGCGATAGAGGCTAGTATAGTGTTTTCTTTGACTATTAGGAGGTAGAATGCGAGAACTGTAAAGAATGCAAGGTATATATCTAGCATTGCAACTTTACTCATAGAATTTATCATCGGGTCGAATAGTACAGCAATAGTAGCTATAATACCTGTTAACTCGTTACCAAGCTTTCTCCCAATACTATACACTAAGAGTAGTATACATGTACCCATTATGATACCTGGAATACGCCATGAAATAGGGTTATCGCCTAATAGTAGTAAGCTTAGTATGATAATGTATTTCCCTAGTGGGGGGTGTTCAAGGTTAAGATAGTTCGTTATAACATATTTTGGTGGAATTCTGTAAGTCCAATTCCATAGCTTATCTGGGAAGAACTCTTTGAGTATCAGTTTTGATGCTGAAACATAGTGTACTTCATCGACAATGTAATCCTCATACTTTACTGCTGATAGTATTGATTGTATGAGGAATATTAGTGCAATTATGGCTAATAGTATTCTAACGTAGTTTTTACAGATAAAGTTTAGTACTGTCTTACCTATTTCTTTATTAATCATTACTATTCTCCTATAACTTCAATTACAACTCTCCTATAGGGTCTTGGACCGTCCATTTCCACTAGGAATATGTTTTGCCATGTACCTCTAACCAATCTTCCATCTTTAACAGGGAATATCCTAGTTGAACCTATCATAGCTGATCCTAAATGTGCTGCTGCATTATCATCTATTATGTCATGTTTCCATCCAGCATTTCTTGGGTATAGCTCCTTAATACTCCTAATTATGTCTTGTATTAACCCTGCTTCATTCTCATTAGCTATTATTGCTGCTGTTGCATGAGGTGCATGTATAATACATAGGCCATTACTAATACCACTATCTCGAACAGCTTTCTCAACTTCATAAGTTATATCTATTAGCTCATACTGCGTTTTAGTACTCAACGTTAACTCTTTAAAGTAGACCCTCACCTTCCCATTAACCCCCATTAGGTGTTCTCTTAAGTCTCCTATAAGAGTATGGTATGAGTATCATATAAGTTATTGTGGTGAAGAGTATGTAGTTAAGTA
>DQVH01000152.1 GCA_015661855.1 Desulfurococcales archaeon | reverse complement strand
ATTCTATGCTAATAGGTTTGGTGGTGCTTCAGCAACTGGTATAGGGGAATACATTATGCTAACTACATTATCAAAGTATGCTGTAGACCTAGTAAGTCGGGGTTTAACTGCAGTAACAGCTACATAAGCATCAATAGACTACATAACACTACTATATGGTAGAGATAACGCAGGGATAATAGTGGTTGACTGTAGAGGTTATGTAGGATGTGCCTACAATACTGAGGGTATGAGTAGAGCTGTTAAAGCGAAGAACACACGAAAACCAATAATACATCAAAGTAGATGGTAGATAACACTATAACCATTTAAACTTTCGTGTAAGAGTATTCCTAGAGAGTACTAGCAGAAGTTTGCGATGAAGAACCTTGTAAGGTCCGAGGAGGATATGTGGAGGAATTGGGCCCCTAGGCACAACCTATTCTACATTAACGCCGTTAATGTAAGGTAGGAATATCGAGAAGTACTTAAGGCTTAATCTAGGTTTTAATGAGTATGAAATGTACTATAGATGTTCTTCTATGTCTAAATTAATAATACCTAGTTAGACTCGGTATCCCAGTAATTGATGAACATATTGGAGCAGTATACCCTGGTAGTCTAATACTTGTAGAGGATCACCAAACACATACCCCCACGTTATGGTACATATGAGTTTAAACTATCACGCTATGAAAGCTACACCAGTATCATATATTACAGTCATAATTAATCTTGAAGACTATAAGCTCTATGGCTAAGAATATGGGTATAAGAATTGAAGCCTACGAACTAAATGATGTATAAGGGTATGATGAAGCATTAAGTATTAATGATGCAATTGTAGAAGCAGTAAACCATGTATCAAGGAATAGACTTGTAGCATTAGGTTTAATAGGCTTAAAAATTACAAGAAGCCATGTAGAAAAGCTAATAGAGGTGATGAAGCTGATCGTAGTAGACAGCTACTACTATACCCACTAGTAACACCACAATTAGTAGATACTGAACCACTCTATCTACTTGAAAAGATGGCTGAAGTAGTATTCCACCTGAAAACAGAGTTATCGAAGGAGAGTGTAAGAAGAATTATATGGGTTAAGAAGAAGGACTAAAGGAATTCTTGGTAAAGAGATATACCTAGAATACGCATTAACAACTAGAGGTCTAGAAATAGAGATTGTAAAAGAGAGTAATCTAAAACTATAATAAATACAAACTCGTACTCACTAATCCTAAAAGGATACTAACTTGATTACTCTACAAATGGTTTTAAAAGCTTAATACTACTTCTGCTACTTCAAGTCTCATCATGTACTCTGGCGGTTTAATACCACTCCTTATTAGCTCTTTAGGTTTAGTTAAGTTTAGTACCACTAATTCTTATTCTATCCACCTTCCTGCGTGGACATATCTTCTCATTAACTATTCAATCACACTTTCCACAGTAAAATGACCCTCTTATGAGTAGTGGTGTTGTTCCTAAATCTAGGAACTCCCTAAATGTATCCCATGCCTCATAGGGTTTATAGTAGTCTCCTATACATGCATGATCCCTCCTTACAATGAAGTATGTACATCCGAAATTCTTTCTAACTATTGCATGATGTACTGCTTCTCTTGGCCTAGCATACTCCATAACCATTCTCAGTACCGTAAATACTACTACATTTCTAGTCTAGAAAAAGTAGTGTTGTATTAGTTTCTCGTAAGCTGCTATTATAACTTCATCTCTATAATCTCCTAACTTCCTCCACTCTACAAGTGAGTTTACGAATAAACCGTCAACAAATGTTAATACTGCCTTCTGAATATACTCGTGACCTCTACATGGTATGTCTTTACCTAAAAACTAACTATAATTTTCCCTGTTGAATTTAATGTCGATGAGCTTACACACAGAGGTAGCAATACTATCGGTAAATGTGTGAGCTTAGACGAATTTGCTAGACATGACCATAAGAGAAACTGAATAAACTAAATTATGGGGAATAATTCTTTAGCAAAAGATGGAAGTGGAATAAATAGGTAAACAGTTTTTGTTGGGTACATTCATTCACCTTGATAATTAAACATACTATTTACCCGAAGTTATACATTTTGAATTTAATTGAATTTAAAATTATTTAAAGGTTTTAGACACTAAACTTTCAATTAAAGTACATTTTCACACTATTCATTTAATAACCTACGATATAATTTGTAGTATTGTTTTACAACATATGGTGCATCAAAATTCTTTACAACATTGTAACCCTTGAAAATGAGGTGTTTCCTTAAGCTATGGTCTTCTAGCAATTGTTCTATAGCTGAAACAGCAGTATCAACAGTATCGAAGACCAGCATGGAATCCTTAAACATCTTGCTTAGTACTTTAAGATCTGGTATTCCTCTAGCTACTACAGGGCACCCCGAAGCCCAAGCTTCTAAGAGAACCGTTGGGAAGCCCTCATGTTTAGAAGTTATCACCAAAGCTAGTGCAGCCTTCATTAAACCAATTACAGCCTTCCATGGAGCTCTTGCATGCACTAGATACTCAGTATTCTCTCTCATAACCCCAAGAGCTATAGCCTTAATTCCTAGTCGTCTATAAACCTTCCTGGCAATCTTACTGAATAAAGGATAATCTTTAACAGGATCGTCACGTCCAACAAAAAGAATGTATCTCTCAGGCTTTACACCAAATACATCGAAGAGTCTACATGTGGGTTCGATTCTCTTAACCTCATATACCTCAATCATGTTAGGAATCCATAACCAACCATACATTTTAGCTGTAAGAGGAGAAACAGTAGTTATTATGTTGGCTTTTCGAATTAAGCCGTCAATACACCCTACAATAAGCTTTCCTAAAAGACCATATTGAATTACTATCTCCCGTCTATAATCACCATGAACTGTAAGTATATTCTCTTTATCCTCCCTAAATAAACCAGCAAGTTTTGCGTTATGAACATGTATTATATCAACATCTTTTGGAATCTCCTTTAACTTGGCTCTTACGTGGAAGGATATACTTTTAAGTTTTGGTACATTTACATACCCAATATTTCCAATGTGCCAAATGACAAAGTTAACCTTACCCTTAAGATATTTCCACAACAAATAGACGTGATGTCCACTACCACCGATACTCCTACCAAATTTACTATTAACTAACAGAACTTTCATAGTACCCCCGTGACGTCTACAAGCACTAATATGGTCTTATCTTACATAAGTCTAGTGGGCACTAAGGCAAGCATGTTATTTCGCCCTCTAAGTGTAGTTATAGTTTTGTTCAAAAATTTATTTAAAGATACTGTTAATCTATGCCTTTTGTCAAAGAAGCTTAAAGAAGTTAAATTATACCACCGT
>DQVH01000054.1 GCA_015661855.1 Desulfurococcales archaeon | reverse complement strand
TATGCTCCAATAGCTATAGGTAATCCACCTCTAGGACTAAAAATACTTGGTGCTGGAATCATGGTTATGTTTGCAGAGTTTTTCTCAGCAACATACCAGGGTAGAATATGTGCTTCAGGCATATCATTACTAATAAAGACTCGTGGTAAAATATTTACAAATGCAATATTGATGGCAGTTTACGCTGAACTCTTTGGAGTATTTGGACTCGTATTCTCAATGCTAGTACTAATGCTAATTCACTAGTAGAAAAACTATGTTAGGAGGGTTAAACGTAGATGAGTGAAGAAATAGATAAAATACGTCAAATCCTCATAGATAGAGCCAGAAGGGAAGCTAAAGAGATAGTAGAGAAAGCTAAAATGGAGGCTAGGAGAATTATAGAGGAAGCATTAAGACAGAAAGATGAGAAGGTGAAAAAGGTTAGAGAAGAGGTTTTAGAGAAAGCTAAAAAGAAAGCTGAAGAAGAGATTCTACTAGTAAAAATCGAGGCTAAAAAAAGGATAGCGAAAGTTAAGAATGAGATACTCAGTAATCTATGGTCTAGAGTAATAGAGAAGCTAGCTAGTAAAAATACTGGTAGAAGAGAGTCATTGAGGAAACTACTATTAGAAGCTTTAGAGGCTATTCCATCACCAAACGTAGTAGTGTACGTTAGTGAGAGGGATAGAAAACTTGTAGAAGAAGTATTATCTGAAGTTAATGTTGGAAAGAGAATTCTAGATATAAAGGTTTGTAATATCCTAGGTGGTGTAATTGTTGAATCTGCTGATAAACTCATTAGGATAGATAATAGCTATGACACTAGACTATCCAGTATTAAACACAAGTACCTTCATATTATTACTAGGAAGCTATTTGGTGTAGAATAGTGGAATTCTTACTACCCTTCACACTAACCATATTACTGATAATAATACTCATAATTGGTATTACGTTCCGTATTACAAGTAGAGAGGTATGGTATAGCTCGTTAATGGCTATAGTTAAGAGTAGAGAAGCTAAAATAGCAAACAGAGAAATACTACGACAAGCACTATATAAGAGGTCTATTTTAGAAGCATTATCAACACTAGCTTATACCAGTATTGGTAGCTACCTATCGAAGAGGGTTACTGAGGAAGTACCCTATCATACACTCGAGAGTATGTTATGGCTAGCTTACGCTAATGACCTACAAGAGATAGAAGGTGTATTAAAGGGTTTACCTAGAAAAGTATATGAGGCTTTCATATACCGCTACGACATATACAATATTAAAAGTATTGTTAGAAGTATAGTTTTTAAACATCATGAAGTAACGTTAATACCTATAGGTAATCTAGTAAAACCGGAGAGTATAGAGAGATATAAAGGTATTAAGTCTATTGGTGAACTCGTAAGAGAACTTGAAGCTAGAGATTATCGTGATGAAGCTAAACTCATAAGAAACTATGCTAAACAGATGGAGGTAGGTGATATAGAGGCTATTAAGTCTTTCGAGAGAGAGTTAATGAGGTACTGGTATAGTAGAATATCAAGTGTAGTATCGGAAGTAAATGACCCTATTCTAATCGATACTGTTAAAGTGTTAATGGATATGGACTACATACTATCGATTATTAGATTAATACATTCAAAACGTGAGGAGTTAAAGGGTAATATAGTCACCTTAGAGTATATACCAACATTGTTAACATTAGAGTGTAGAAGGAGACTTATTGAAGCTAAAAGTGTTGAAGAGGTTTTATCGATTCTACAGCAAACACCTTATAGGGGTATTGTAGAGGAAATTGTTAGAGGTGATTTCCATAGAGATCCACTACTTCTCGATACTGCATTAAAAACGTACTTTATCAAGTATATTCTCTCCACACTCTTAGGTGACATATTTAGTTTAAGACCATTAGTTTCATATCTACTCTTAAAAGAACTTGAAGTACACATGTTAATGTTCATATTTAAAGTTATTTCACTTAACCTTCCACGTGAGGGTTTTGAGAGAGTTATCCACATGTACCCTCTATAATATAAAAAGAAGTATAGAATGGAAGATTAGGTGGTATTGTGAAGCCTGTAGAGAAGCAGATAATAGTTATAGGTGATAGGGATTTCACTAACATATTTAAAATAGTAGGGTTAAAGAATATCTACGTTGTTGAAGTCGATAAGGATAAGAGTATTGTTAGAGGTATTGTCTCGAAAGCTATTAGTGATGAAAGTATAGGTTTAATAGTGTTAATGGAGGATCTAGAGGAGTACGTTAAAGATATAGTGGATAGAGTAAAGTTTAAACTTAAACCTCTAATAGTGTTTCTTCCTGGAATTAAGGGTTCACGTATACATGACGTATCCGAATACTATACTCGAATATTTAAACGTACACTAGGTATTAGCGTGACATTGAGGGGTGCATGATTTCATGGTGAAAGGCCATATATGGAGAGTTTCAGGACCACTAGTTATAGCTGATGGTATGAGGGGGGCTATGGTTTATGAGGTTGTTGAGGTGGGTTTTGATGGCCTAATAGGGGAGATTATAGGTCTTGACGGTGATAAAGCGATAATACAGGTGTATGAGGATACTTCAGGATTAACAATAGGTGAACCAGTAGTTAGTACAGGTAAGCCATTATCGGTAGAGTTAGGTCCAGGACTAATAGCATCTGTTTTCGATGGTCTTCAGAGACCACTAAAAAGTATAGAGGAGCTCGTAGGACCATTTATTAAGCGTGGTTTAAAAGTTAAAGCTCTACCTAGAGATAGAAAGTGGCATTTTAAACCGTTAGCTAAAGTTGGTGATACCGTTGAACCAAACGATATCATTGGTATTGTACCTGAAACTTCTATTGTAGAACACAAGGTTATGATACCACCCACCATAAGGGGTAGGCTTAAGTGGATAATACCTGAAGGAGACTACACTGTAGATGAGGTAATAGCTATAGTGGAGCATCAAGGTAGGGAATATGAAATTAAAATGTACCATGACTGGCCAGTTAGAAAACCAAGACCCTATAGGCGTAAACTAGACCCTGTAGAGCCACTAATTACTGGTAAACGTATAATAGACTTTCTATTCCCGTTAGCTAAAGGTGGTAAAGCGGCAATACCTGGTGGATTCGGTACTGGAAAAACTGTTACACTACAGGATTTAACTAAGTGGTCTCACAGCCATATCAACATATATGTTGGGTGTGGTGAAAGAGGTAATGAAATGGCTGATGCCCTTTACAGTTTTACTCAACTTGAAGATCCTAGAACTGGAAAGAAGCTTATGGAGAGATCAGTGTTTATAGCTAATACGTCGAATATGCCTGTAGCTGCTAGAGAAACTAGTGTTTTCGTTGGTGTTACTATAGGAGAGTACTTTAGGGATATGGGTTACGATGTACTATTGGTTGCAGATTCTACATCTAGATGGGCTGAAGCGATGAGAGAGATTAGTGGTAGACTTGAGGAAATGCCTGGTGAGGAGGGGTTCCCAGCATATTTGGGTTCTAGACTTGCAGAATTCTATGAGAGAGCTGGAAGAACTCTATGTCTAGGTAGACCTGAACGCTATGGCTCATTAACTATAGTTGGTGCTGTTAGCCCTCCAGGAGCAGACTTTTCAGAGCCTGTAACACAGAATACACTAAGGTATATTAGAGCACTATATGCTCTCGATGTAGCATTAGCTAATAGGAGACACTTCCCCGCAATAAACTGGCTTATAAGCTATAGTTTATACATAGACTTAGTTAAAGACTATCTTGAAAAAAGGTTTCCGGAATGGATGAAGCTAAGAGAATTCTCTATGAAAATACTTCAAAGAGAGGCTGAGTTAGAAGAGATAGTTAGACTTGTTGGTACCGAGACTCTACCTGAAGAGGATAAGTTAGTATTAGAGGTTGCAAGAATGATTAGAGAGGACTTTCTATTCCAAGACTCATTCCATGAAATAGATAGGTATAGTCCACCTGAAAGAACATACCTTATGATAAAGATTATTGCACACTTCTATGAAAGAGCACTAGAGGCTGTAAGAAAGGGTATCCCAGTATCAAAGATAGCATCACTTCCAGTAAGAGTAAAAATTGATAGAATGAGGTTTATACCTCACGATAAATTCACTAGTGAAGCTAATAAAATACTAAATGAGATAGATAGGGAATTTAACGAGGTGATTAGGCATGTCGAGTAGTACCGTTAAAGCACCATTAACTCTACTAGTTAGAGAAAATAGGAAGATTAGGGGTGCTAGAGGCTCACTACTGCTAATGGAGACTATTCCGGGAGTTAAGTATGGTGAAATAGTTGAGGTTGAAACTAGTAGTGGTGAAGTTAGGTATGGCCAGGTAATTGATGTTAGTAGGGAGGTAACTGTAATACAGGTTTTTGGTGGAGTAAGTGAAGTTGATCTTAGGAGGAGTAAGGTTAGGTTTAAGGGTGAAACACTAAAACTGCCAGTATCACTAGATATGCTTGGTAGAATATTTGACGGTCTAGGTAGACCTATTGATGGAGGGCCGCCGATAGTACCAGATGACTATATGGATATTAATGGAGCACCAATAAATCCCGCTTCAAGAATGCCACCTTCAGAGTTTATTGAGACGGGTATTTCAGCTATTGACCTACTTAACTCTATAGTTAGAGGTCAAAAGCTACCAATATTCTCAGGTTCAGGACTACCACATAACAGAATAGCAGCTCAAATAGTGAGGCAAGCGTCTGTAAAGGGTAAGGGAGAGAAGTTCGCTGTAGTATTTGCAGCAATAGGTGTACCATTTGATGACGCTAGATTCTTTATAGAAAACTTTAGACGTGCAGGTGCGCTGGAGAGAACAGTAGTTTTCATTAATAGTGCAGCAGACCCTGTGGTAGAGAGAATAGCTGTTCCAAGAGTAGCATTAACAACGGCTGAATACCTGGCTTGGAAGCATGATATGCATGTGCTAGTAATTCTAACTGATATGAGAAACTACTGTGAAGGATTACGTGAATTAAGTGCTGCTAGAGAGGAGGTACCGGGTAGACACGGGTATCCAGGATACATGTATACAGATTTAGCAACCATATATGAGAGAGCTGGTAGGATTTGGGGTAAGAAGGGTAGTGTTACACAAATGCCCGTTCTAACAATGCCAAACGATGACATAACACACCCCATACCCGACCTTACAGGCTATATTACTGAGGGTCAACTGGTATTGTCAAGGGATCTACATAGGAAGGGGATATATCCACCACTAGATGTACTACTATCACTATCAAGGCTTATGAAGGAGGGTATAGGGCCTGGTAAAACAAGAGAAGATCATAGACAAGTGTTTATGCAGTTGTATGCTGCATATGCTGAGGGGCAGAGACTCAGAGAGTTAGCACTAATTATTGGTGCTGAAGCATTATCAGAGAAGGATAAGAAGTATCTCGCCTTCGCAGATGAGTTTGAAAGAAAACTAATAAATCAAGGTGAGTATGAGCGTAGAACTATAGAGGAGTCACTTGATATAGCGTGGGATTTACTCTCAATGCTACCTGAAGAGGAGTTAAAACTCATAAGTGATGAGTTTATACGTAAATATCATCCAAAGTATCGTGAAAGAGAGTAGAATACTATGTCCACTCACTCAAAAATATTGAGAGTACGCTATACAAAAATAGAGCTTATAAGGCTTAAACGTAGACTCATAGTAGCTAAAAAGATACATAGAATTTTGAGGGAGAGATTAACGATACTCATTTCAGAGCTCTACTCGATGTTAAGAGAGGCTATAGAATATAGAACGAGGATAAATAACTCTCTTAAAGAAATCTATCAATCACTAGTTAAAGTCTACACTAATATGGGTGATTACGAAATAGATATACTAACTAAAGCTATTCCACAGTATATTAAATTATATGTTGCAACAAAGAATATTATGGGCATTATTACACCACTACTAGAGTTAAGGAGGGTTAAGAGTAAACCAACATATACTTTAAGTGAAACCTGTATTCCATTACAGGATGTAGCTGTAAAGGTGGAGAAACTACTTGAAGACATTGCTACTCTAGCTGAACTGGAGAAGAGTATTAATCTACTGTCATATGAGATTATACGTACTAAGCGTAGAGTTAACGCTTTAGAGCATATTTTAATTCCTAGAATTGAGGCAACTATTAGATTTCTTACAATGATGTTTGAGGAGAGGGAGAGAGAGGAGAAAGCTAGATTAAAACATGTAAAAACAGTATTAACTGAGAGAAGGGGTAGGTAGGGTTTGGATAGAGAGTTAGAGGAGCTACTACGAACTGAACTGTTAAGATATGCTAATAAACATATACCCTACGTACGTAAGAGTCTTAGTGACCTACTTAGTGAAGAGTTTCCACACGTTATCTGTAGAGATGGAAGTAGACATTACTTCCGTAGAAGGGAGCTAGAATACCTTGCATCACTAGTACCTAAAGAGCTATGGAACTTTGTTAAACTACCAATAGTTATCACCTTATCACCAGAGTTAGGTGAGGGTGCAGCAGTAGTTAATGGGGAACTAGAATGCTACATAGTATGTAGGGTTTTAGGTTTAAAGTATGAAGGTCAGAAAAGTATAGTAATCTACAGACCTCAAATTGCTGAACTTAGAAGGAAACTTAGAACAACAACACAGTATGCTATATCCTTAAGGAGTCTTATAGAGAGTATCAACGAACAGTTAAGAGCTTAACCCTAATATGACTCTACGTCTTACCACTATCTTTACAGGGTTAAATTCTATACCTCCACCCTCATAGAATTTTGTTAAAAACTCTACAAAACATAATCTTAGAGAGTGTATGAATGCTCCTAGTACACCTAAAACAAAATTCATTATCTGAGCAAACACATATACTATAGTGAAGAATAGACCAGCTAATACTATGTTTACTAATGGTACACCTATTATTGATGAAAGACTATCGTACACTATTAGTGAGAGGAATGTATAGCCGTTTGCAAGGTATACTGTAGCCATACCAACACCTGCAATTCTAGTATATGACAGTACATCTCCTAGAAGACCTGTTATCGTGAAAACCCATGTTAAGACACCTAACACTCTATAGATTAAAAGCTGTGATACAATTATTACACTTAAACTCACAATTATACCAGATAATAGTAGGCTTTCTAACCCTCGAAGTATAGGTATATCATATTTAAACATGGACATTAGGATAAACGGTATACCAAACACCTG
>DQVH01000027.1 GCA_015661855.1 Desulfurococcales archaeon | reverse complement strand
TCACTACCAATACCTCTACCCATAACTTGTGGGTGTGTTGCTATACGTACAATCCTCCATCCAACTGTTTTTGAGAAATCCCTAATTCTAATATGCTTTAGAAATCTATCTGGAATAATGTTCCCGGGTATTCTACCACCAAGAAGTAGGTTATCAACCATATCCTCGGGTATCGGGCCCTCCTCAGCTAACTGTACTGAGCATACAATTTTACCTGTCTTAAGCTTTAACGCTCTTATTGTATGGTGTGGTGCATCAGCCATCATCCCTAAGTCGTCAGGCTGGTTTCTGTAGTGAGCTAGAACATATATTCCAAAGAACTGTTTAAGCTCATTCTCTCCTCTATCAGAGAACCATTCTTCAAGATCTGGTTTAACGTATATGAACTCCCCTCTAGCTATCGCCTCAATATCCTCCTTCGATAGTTCTGCTGGTTCAGCATCTAGTAGTAGTGTATCAAACTGCCATTTCTCAATAGGATCGTTCTCACTATACCTTATTGGCTCCTCCATTTCATACTCTACTATTTCAGTTCTCTTATCCTCCCTTATTGCCTTAAGGAATCTTACTGAGAATCCTCGACCAGCACCCTCATAGCCGTGGATAGTGCTTGAGAATAGTATTCTCTTATGCTTATTCCATATCTTATGTAGCATTGGTACTTGTAGTCCCGCAGCCTCATCAACTACAACTATATCTGCCTTCATACTGACAATGTCTAGGGGGTCCCAGTATTCAATACTATACTTTTCACCCTGAATTTCAATTATTCTACCACGCTTCCTTATAGGTTTAGGTTTTAACCCTAATGTTTCAAGTGATTTAACAGCTAACTCCATAAATGATTGTACATTAACTATGCTTGGTGCTGTAACGAGAACTCTAACTCTATGTTTAACCTTCCTCAACTCATTAATTAAGCCAGCAATACCGATACCTAGAGCACAGGATTTACCCCTACCCCTATCAGCAGTTAAAACTAGTATCTTCTTTCTTTCACCCTTAGGTCTCTCAATAAACTCCTCGAGAATCTTAATTACGTTAACCTGGTCATTGGTTAAAGCTAGTTCGTAGAGTTTTCTCGGGAATACCGTGTTCTCAGGTATCTTTATCTCTCTTTTCTCACGTTTTTCAACCTCAACTTCCTTTGGAATTTTAATTGTTCTCCTCTTTGATACATCATATATGAATATTCCATTATGCTCTATAAGCTTCCTCTTAACCCACCTTATGAATATATTTCTAACCTCACTTTCAGGGTGTTGTGGTGTTGCTAGCTCCTTCTGGAATAGTGTTAACTTATTCTCCCAGGAACTCCACCCTGGAGGGTTAAGGATTATAATTCCTCCACCACGAACGATGCCTATTAGTCTACCTAGATCGTTTGGTTTAAGATCGTCAGTTAAATCCATAACTAGAATGTCAAATGTTGTCCCGAGAAACTCCTCAGTTTCACTATAGTCAGCTACTGTAAGCTCTATATCCTTAGTCTCCTCCCTTAACACTTTAGATACAATTTCACATTTAATTCTCTCTTTAGGGAAATCCCTATGGAGCATGTATAGAGCTTTTAGTGGTAATCTCTCCCTCCTATACCTTCTAATACACTTCAAATATGATAATATAACTCTGCATATACTGCAGGCTACGGTTTCAACATCTTCACCACATAGAACAATCATTCTCCTATGGTTAGCATCTATAGCTTTAACTACTGAATCGTTAAATTTTCTGAGTAGTCTAGTTAGTGATGCTGGAACATACCTTTTATAGTCGCTGATAACCCTTCTAATTTCACTCTCAGATATAACCATAACCTAGACACCTATACTTCTGAGTGGGTAATACTACTGTCACTGTCTGTACTTTACTAGTGAGTGCTAGTAATCTCATACTATACTTCTGGTACTTAGCTTTGCTTCATTATACTACTAGACGTTTAAATGTTTTAGCTAGCTCCTCATACCTCCTTATATCTTCTGGTGTTAGACTTGGTGGAACAACTTTTAATGCTTTCTCGAAGTGCTTCATCGTTATAGGTCTAGCTTTAAGCTCTTCTCTAAGGGCTATCATTACAGCCTCTCTAACAACAGCCTCTATATCTGCTCCAGTATAGCCTTCAGTCATTTCAGCTAGCTTCTCAAGATCAACATCTGGTGCTAGTGGAGTCTTCCTAGTATGTACCTTGAATATTTCTAGTCTAGCTTTTTTGTCTGGTGGTGGTACATAGATTACTCTATCGAATCTTCCGGGTCTTAGTAGTGCTGGATCTAGTATGTCAGGTCTATTAGTTGCAGCAATAACAACAACGTTAGTTAATGGTACTATACCGTCAAGTTCTGTTAGTAACTGGTTAACTATACGGTCTGTAACACCAGATGTATCAGACCTTATACCCCTCTTTGGAGCTATAGCGTCTATTTCGTCAAAGAATATTACACATGGTGCTGCCTGTCTAGCCCTCCTAAAAGTCTCTCTAATCGCTCTTTCGCTTTCACCAACCCATTTACTTAGTATTTCGGGGCCTCTTAT
>DQVH01000116.1 GCA_015661855.1 Desulfurococcales archaeon | reverse complement strand
TCAGAAGGGTATTGACGATGTAGCACAACACTTCCTAGCTAAAAAAGGAATACTAGCAGTAAGAAGAGTAAAAAGAAGCGACATGGAGAAACTAGCTAGAGCTACTGGAGGTAGGATTGTAACAAACATTGACGATCTAACAGAGAAGGACTTAGGCTATGCAGAACTAGTAGAAGAGAGAAAGGTTGGAGAGGACAAAATGGTATTCATTGAGGGATGTAAAAACCCAAGATCAGTTAGCATATTAATACGTGGTGGTCTTGAGAGAATGGTTGATGAGGCAGAAAGAAGCCTTCATGATGCTCTATGTGCAGTAGCTGATGCTATCATGGACAATAGAATTGTTGCTGGTGGTGGAGCTATAGAGATGGAGCTAGCTAAATATCTAAAAGAGTATGCTACTAAAGAGGTTAGTGGTAAAGAGCAGCTAGCTATAGAGAAATTTGCAGAAGCATTAAAGAGTATACCGAGAACACTAGTTGAAAACGCTGGTATGGATCCAATAGAGATACTAACTGAACTTGAAGCAGCTCATGCAAAAGCTGAAGGTAAATGGTATGGTGTTAATGTTCTAACAGGTAAAGTTGAAGACATGATGAAACTTGGTGTAGTTGAGCCAGCATGGGTTAAAGCTAATGCAATTAAAGCAGCAACAGAAGTAGCAACATTAATACTAAGAATAGATGATATCATTGCAGCATCAAAACTAGAGAAAGAAGAGGAGAAGAAGAAAGAAGAGAAGAAAGAAGAGGAAGAATAAACATAATAACCAGGTACACTCATAAGTCGCAACCTAACAATATAATTTGGTTTTTCTCTAAACCCACTTTACTAATTATACTCAAATAGTACGTATAAATAGTTCTTGGTGTATATCTAAGTGAGAAAGAACGTAATAGTCATCTCTGGAACACCCGGAGTGGGCAAAACGAGTATAGCTAAAATGCTAGCTAGAAAGCTCAATGGAGTATACCTAAATCTAACTGAGCTGGTTCTAAACAAGAAGTTATATGTAGATTATGATCCCGAAAGAGAAAGTTACATCATAGATGAGGAGAAAGTTCGAAAGGAAATACTAAAAATAAGTATAAAGCACCAAGATAAATATGTTATAATAGACAGCCATTATGGAGAGCTTACACCTAGAGAGGTGTTATACAAAATTTTCGTTATAAGATGTAACCCACTAACATTAGCTCAAAGACTTAAAGAAAGAGGGTGGAAGGAGTTAAAGATACGTGAGAATGTTCAAGCAGAAATACTTGGCATATGTACAGCTAATGCTATTGAGGAGCATGGAGAAGACTTAGTATACGAAATTGATGTTACAAATAAGTCTGTTAACGAAGTAGTTAATGAAATATTGAGATTAATGTCAGAAGAGCCTAAGTGTAGAAAATTTATCGACTGGCTCTCCATAATACCATTGGAAAAACTCTCTACCTACCTTACATAATTCAATGTAACACGTAATGGTGTAGGACTAGGGTTACTAATAGTAAACATATAGGCTTCACCTAAAGCTAAATTGGAAAGAGTATCCAAAACTTCCTTAGCAGCCTCATACATTTCGCTAAGGACTCTTTTATCCTGTCGTGATATTAATGTATGTACTATCACAGTGTTTATGTTTGATAGAACCTGTTGAGGTAGTATTGATAGAGATTGAGAGATCACGATAAACCCTAATCCATACTTTCTTACTTCAGGAACCAGTATAGCTGGGAAAACATTATCTTTAGTAAAAATGTTATGTGCCTCTTCAAGAACTATAACTACTCTCAATCTATTGGTTATACCTAGTGATATTAGTTTCTCATATATAATTCTGAGAGCTAGTAATGCATATAAACGTCTCAACTGTAAACTCCTTATACTAGCTAAGTTAATGACGTGGATACCCTTTTTGAATAGAACATTCTCAATATAGTAGTCGACTTCACTATCACTATGTTCTTTATTAAACATTCGAGCTATAAATGATATTTTCCTTAGTAGTGCACACAATGCCTCCCTTCCAGCATGTGATACCTCATAAATTTTCTCATTTAGTATATACTGTAGTGTTTGTAGTGATGGTTTCAACCTGTTCTTCAACATATACTCAAGTGCGCTCTGAAGGTAATAAGATTGTGGATTACTCAACTCCAGAGTTGATGCAAAAATATCAACAATTTCATCTATTGTATCTTTCTCTAATCGATATAGAGGATTTAAACGTAAACCACTTGGATTATGAACGTAGACTTCCCTAACACCTAGACAGTCTAGTATATGTGTATACTCGTTATGCCAGTCTAGGATGATTATTGGTATATTCAGCTCTCTATAAATGTTTTTAAGTAAAACTGCTGCTGTTGTAGATTTTCCTGAACCTGTTGTACCAAATATACCTACATGTCTTAGTAACTGTTCCATACTCAACTCTACAACGGTACTACATGCCAGTGGTTTTAATACTTCCAACTCATTCAGCTTAATTGTGTATTCTGAAGCTGAATTGCACCTCCTACTACGCCTTAAACGTAATAGTGGCATTGTCAAAACAGTATTTACGGTTATATCGATAAAGAGCTTATGTGATGGCGTATTTAGCTTTTCACTAAACACACGTTTAACGTTGGTGAGACTGAATCCACTCTTTAAGCCTAGTACCTTAAAAGCTGATATATCCTTTAACTCCTTAACCTTCTCTATACTCCAGTTTTTACAGATAATTTTAAATATGGAGTTTACTATCTTCTCAATTTGCCTTTCATAACTCCATACTACTAGTATTAATTCTGTGGAATTTAATTCAGCATTGTATGTAATCGACATAATATATGTTATTCCATACTCCTTTAATATATTTAGTAAAGTTTTTAACTGTAATTCTAGAGTATCCCTATCATCCTTACTAACTATAGTCTTAGGGGTTAACCTGAATACTACACCTAAATAGTCTTTCTCACTCTTAGTGCAATATTTAAGTATGGATAGTACTAGTACTGTTGCTACTAGAAACCCCACCAGCAGAATTATCGTAGTAATATTGATTAGCGTGGGGATGGTAACCTTTACTCTTACTAGACGTAGTGGATTCTCAACAAGTACTCCTGCTGTAAGCAGCGTAATTGAGATTAAAATTAGTATAATCCTGACTACAATACTTTTTCTCACACATAACCCTAAATACTAGTATGAAGCTTAAAAAGGGCTATTCACTTTATCTTCTTAACTCTAACATATAGTTCCATTAAAGGCTTAAATACATCCTTCTTTACTATCTTCTTATCGCCCTGAATTACTAGTAGCAATCCCCCCATAGATAGTGTTATTTTTGTATTCCTTTCATCTACATCTCCTAGTGCTACAATAACTGCTTTAGCACAGAAGTCTTTTCCATAATCGTACTCTGGCTCTTTAATAAACAACGCCAACTCTACAGTATCACCTTCACTAAAAACTTTTATATCCTTATGTACATCCATAGTTATAGTTACACTACCATCTCTAGAAACTATTTTCGCTATGTCTATGTGTGGTATATAGCTTCTAGTCATCTCCAATACTCTACCAGTTATTGATAATAATGGTGTAGTTTTCATAAGTTCACCCTAAGCTGTTTAGCTTTGAAACCGTAACTCCCTTATATATCCTTATCTAAATCGAGTAAGTGGGTAGACGGTGTATGAGCTCAACAGCTCAGAGAAAACTTATCATGGAGTTAAACTCGCTACTAGATAAAACAGTAGTAGTTGTAACTACTGATGGTAAAGTTTTTGAGGGTACTCTTTCAGGATTTGACCATCCAACACTAAACCTTAGCTTAACTAACGTTAAGGTGGGTAATGAGTTCTACCCAAAAGTTATAATTAAAGGTGATGTAGTAGCAGAGATAATGAGTAAGGAGGAGCCAATATTTAAAATTGAAGAGTTTGCTAAAATACTTGAGGAATACTTCCCAAACATGGTTAAAGTATATAGTGAAGCAGGAGTAATAACAGTTTCCGATAGAATTAGGATTACAGAAAAAGGTGTTGAAGGTACAGGCCCTATAGCTGATAGAATTAGGAGAATATTTAACGAATACATTGAAGAGAGGAAAAGGAAATTAGGTAAAGAGTGAAAAATATAATCTTAACAATAGGGTTAAAGTAGATGTTTGAAATTAAGGCTAAAGACCTAGCTGCAAGACTAGGTGAGATTAAGACAAAAAGTGGTACAATAAGGACACCAGCATTACTACCGGTAGTTAACCCTGTAACTCAAGAGATACCACCGCGTGAGATTGAGAAACTAGGGTTTGATGCAATAATAACAAATGCATATTTATTAAAAAAGTATAGAAAGAGAGAAGCGTTAGAGAAAGGAGTTCATAAGCTCTTAGGATTTAGTAAATCGATAATGACTGATTCTGGAGCATACCAGCTACTAATGTATGGTAGTATTGATTTGACACCTGAAGAAATAGTATACTTTCAGGAGAGTATAGACTCAGATATTGCTGTAATACTCGATGTACCAACAACTGGTGCTTCACGTGAGGAAGCAGAGAAAAGTGTAAAAGAGACAATAGAGAATGCTATAGAGAGTATTGCGCATAGACGTAGGAGCGATATACTATGGGTTTTACCTGTTCAGGGAGGTACCTACTTAGATCTACTCTCTAAGAGTGCAGAGTATACACGTAACCTACCATATCATATCGTAGCTATTGGTAGTCCAGTACCAATTATGGAGAAGTATCAATATGATAAACTCATCGAAATGATTATTACTGCAAAAAGGATAATTCCCGATGATAAGCCTGTACACTTATTTGGAGCAGGTCATCCTATGATATTCCCATTCATTATAGCATTAGGTATAGATATGTTCGATTCAGCAGCGTACATTCTATACGCTAAAGATGATAGATATATGCTACCCTCAGGTACATTAAGATTAGAGGAGCTTGACACACTCCCATGCACATGCCCTATATGCTCTAAATACACTGCTAACGAACTTAAAAGTCTAAACAAAATTGAGAGAATACGCTTACTAGCACTACACAATCTTTACATTAGTATTAGTGAACTAAAGAGAATAAGACAAGCAATAAAGGATGGAGTACTATGGGAACTCTTAGAGGAGAGAAGTAAGAGTCACCCAATGCTATTTTCAGCGTTTAAGAGAATAATACAATACATAGACTATATTTTAGATAAAACGCCCTCCATAAAAAGTAACCCCGTAGGTATATTCTTCTATGATGAACTCTCATATTATAGGCCAGAAAACCTACTACACCATAAACGTTTAAAAGAATACTATACTAAGCCCCAACAAGCTAAAAAATTAATATTATTGGAAGCAGATTACAATATTAAACCATACAATAGAAAGGATTTATACATAAAAATGAGGGTTAATAGGGAGTTCAATGATAGGATACACATAGCATTCTATGTACCCTTCTTAGGTATAATACCCGAAGAGTTAACTGAAACATATCCTTTATCACAACATGAACTACCTAGACCTGACGATATACCAGAGAGAGTTCACCTATTAACTGCAAAAACTATAGTCGATTATATAGTAAGGTATGGTTATAATGAAGTTATAGTGGAAAAGCCTAAATACTACAAGAAGCTCATTCAACAGTTAACTAGGGAGTTAAAACGGAAGGGAATAGTATTCAGAGTAGCTGAAGAAAACGAGATAATACGTGAAGTCAATCACATATAGTACATACTCTTTTCCTTCTCAAGCTCCTTATAATACTCTATTAAGTTCTTCAGCTCCTCCTGTATCATTCTTTCACCTTCATATAACTCAGTAACGTCTATAGCTATATTTAATAGTGTACTTACCTTCTCTACAGCTATAGCTGCTGCATGGGGATCTGGACGCATAGGATCAGTGTATGGGAGTATTGTTAATGATGGTAGCTTCAATATTTCAGAGTATATTATCATTGAAGCTAGGGGTCCAGCTACAGGTAGCTCGTTCTCTAGTATTTTACCTGGAATAGGCTTAGTGTAATATGAGTTTGCTAGGTATCTTGCATCATCGCCATCTATATTAAACGACTTGTTTAGTCCACCAATAAATAAACATTCTTTTACCCCTACTTTCTTCGCCCACTTTAAAACATAGCGTGCAAATGGTAAACTTAATGGTATAGATGGTAGGGCGTTATTTAGTAGTAGCAGTATTTTAGCTTTACCGTTACTGTATAGATATAGCTCATGGGGTAAAGCTAGTTTACCGTTGCTTACGTATACTATACTAGGCATTCTATCACAGACAATATATCCTATAAGTTTCGGATTCAACTTATCTCTTAAATACTTAGTAGCAAGATAACCTACAAGACCGAATCCACGAAATCCAGTAATCAAAGTTGAGTTTCGAAGTGTTTCCGGGTTAACCTTCTCTTTAACTATGAGTTTGAAATGTAACCTCCTACTCATGGTAACTCGTACTCCCTAATTGTATGTCTTGTTCTAACGGCTTCTCCCCTATTAAACTTTAACATCTCTATAGCATTTAGTTTAGCTTTACCAACACCTATAAAGTTATCACTTTCATCAACTAGAATTACTTCATCACCAGCTTTAATATTTGGATCTACATCGATAACGTGTTTACAGAAGACAGATCTACCCTCAATAATGAACGTTTTAACTCTATTCTCAATTACAACCCTAAATCTAGGCATACTGAAATTCCTGTGCAGTATAAGTCCACCCTTTAAGTGTAAAACGTACATAAACGTTGTTGGTTTTAGAGTTACAATAATTTGTTTATTTTCATCTATAACATGTCTTATACGTAGTGTTTTAGGTGACTTGACTAAGAGTACATTATCAGGTATTAGTATTTTACCTACATTACACCCAAACTGGTAGTTAGCTATACCTCTAAGTATAAAAAGTTCTAGAGAACTAGGGGGTGTGATGATCATTTTTAGAGTTACCTTCAATATCTACATTGTCGTATGGGTTGAAGATTTTGGCTTTAATCTATTAAGGACCTTATTTATTGCATACAGGAAGTCACGGCGTTTCACAATAACTCTTCCCTCTCTAATAGCGTGTAAACCTGCTTCGGTACATATAGCTTTAATGTCAGCTCCTGTAGCACCATTAGTTAATGCTGCAAGCTCCTTAAGATTAACATCTTCTGCTAAGTTCATTCTTCTTGTATGGATTTTGAATATCTCATATCTACCCTCCTCATCAGGTAACGGTATTTCTATAAGTTTATCAAATCTTCCAGGTCTTAGAATCGCTGGATCAAGTATATCTATTCTATTTGTTGCAGCAATAACTTTAACATCACCTAGAGGGTCAAATCCATCGAGTTCCGCTAGAAGCTGCATTAGTGTTCTCTGAACCTCCCTTTCACCACTAGTACCTATATCAAGTCTTCTAGCAGCTATAGCATCTATTTCATCAATAAATATTATTGCTGGAGCATTCCTCTTAGCATACTTGAATACTTCTCTTACTAAGCGTGCACCTTCACCAATAAATTTCTGAACAAACTCTGATGCAACAACTCTAATAAATGTAGCATTAGTTTCGTGAGCTACAGCTTTTGCTAGTAGTGTTTTACCGCATCCTGGTGGTCCATAGAGGAGGACCCCTTTGGGTGGCTCAATACCTACTTTTCTAAATAACTCAGGATTCTTTAGCGGCAATTCAACAAGTTCTCTAATCTCCTCAATTTGCTTTTTTAGACCACCGATATCATTATATGTAACGTTGGGTTTAACTATAACCTCCATGCCCTTAACTATAGGATCCGTTCTATCAGGTAGTATTTCAACTATTGCTGATCCCCGTTGATTTAAAGCAACACTAACGCCTGGTAGAAGTTTTGATCTATCAATGTTACCTGATATTTTAACTATTAAATTTGGGCCTGTACTGCTCTTAACAATAGCTCTATCATCATCTAGTACTTCAAGTAATGTTGCTTCTATAAGTGGTGGTGCTAAGAGTTTTTCAACTTCAGACTTGTAGTATTCAAGCTCCCTCTTTAATGCTAACCTCTCTGCCTCTAACTCTCTAATCCTACGTTCTAAATACCTTATATACCCTATTAAGCCTCCTTCATATCCTTCATCTGTTATAGCCATAAACTAATACACCACTTAGGCCAGAAGTATATATACTACAACATACTTATATTCTAATCCTACATCATATTCTACCATTTATATGCTACCATATAATAAAATACTTACTGAAATAGGTGAATCGTATGGAATGTGAGTTATGTGGTAGATCAGTTCAGGATAGAAGGTTTCTAGTAGTACTGGAAGGAGTGAAAATGTATGTATGTAGAGAGTGTTACATGAAATTAACTAAAGGGAAAACTGTTAAAACACCGGAGACAAGTTTAACCCTAAGAACTCAGTGGGTACAGCAGAAAATGTATAAGCCGCCTAAGAAGACTAAACCAAGAAGCTATATTGAGGAATTAGAGGTTGTACCAGACTATGCTCAGAGAGTAAAAAGAGCGAGAGAAAAGTTAGGTTGGAGTATACAGGTTTTAGCACAAAAAGTTGGTGAAAAAGAGAGTGTACTAAGAAGAATAGAAGCTGGACGTTTAATACCAACAATAGATCTAGCGAGAAAACTAGAAAATATACTTAAAATTAAACTATTAGAACCAGTAGTTGAAGGAGGGGAAGAATACTCATATACACTAAGCAAGTATAAACATAGTGAATTAACATTAGGCGACATAGTCACAATTAGGAGGAAGGGGGAAACAGGGAGAAAGTGAAAAGAGCAATAATACTATCACTAAATGCTAATAGTGGAGAAATAAATGAAATAGTTAGTTTAGCTAAAACCGCAGGCTATAATATAGTTAAACTTATAGTTCAGAATAGAAGGAACCCTGATTCACGATATTACATTGGGAAAGGTAAAGTTAGGGAGGTAAAAGAGTTAATCAAGAAACTAGGACTTAACGAAAACGATAAAGTTATCGTTAATGCTGAGTTAAAACCCACACAAGCATACAACCTAATGAAGGAATTCAATATACCAGTTATTGATAGAGTTCAGTTAATACTAGAGATATTCGCTCAACATGCAGGATCTAAAGAAGCAAAACTACAAATAGAACTCGCTAAACTCAAATACGAAATACCATTTATCAGAGAATACATTAGACTATCAAAACTTAATGAACTCCCAGGATTTCTAGGTGGTGGAGGATACGAAATAGACTCAATATACTATACGATAAAGCGCAGAATAAATAGGATAGAGAGGGAAATAAAGAAGATTAGACAGCGTAGACAGCTATTCTATACTTCAAGAAGAAATATGGGTATACCGATAGTAACGTTAACCGGATATACGTGTGCAGGTAAAACATCGATATTTAACAGATTAGTTAATGAGAATAAACCTGTAGATGAAAAACCATTTACAACATTATCACCTAAATCAAAAGCTCTATTAAACATAGATAGAAAAGTTATTGTAGTAGATACAGTAGGCTTCATAGATAAAGTTCCTGTACAACTTATAGAAGCTTTCTACTCAACACTTGAGGAGGTAATAAACTCTAACCTAATACTACTCGTAGTTGACATATCTGAAGATAGAAGTGAGATAAAGAGGAAAGTTATTGGAAGCTTTAGGATATTAAGCGAAATAGGGGTTGTAGGCATACCGATAATAATATTAGCGAACAAAATAGATAAAGTAAAGTCGAAGTCAGATTTAACACAAAAAATTGAATACTTACGGGAGATAGCGGAAACCCTATACGATAACATTATTGATATTATACCAGTCTCTGCAATAACAGGTGAAAACATAGATAAAGTAATTGAAAAAATAAAGAATACACTATTCCCAGAAAAAGTTAAACTCAAAGTGATAATAGACTACGAGTCAGTAGGTAAACTACATGGATTAATACTTACCACACAAATTAATGGAGATAAAGTTCTCTGTGAAACACTAGTTCCTAAAGAGATGTTACCTAAAATATTAGATGAAATTAAGAAGTTAAATGGCTTAGTAGTTAAGGTAGAACAGTAATGATAGACTATAAGGTATATGTTTTAAGACTAGGTCATAGACCGGAGAGAGATAAACGTATAACAACACATGTAGGCCTTGTAGCTAGAGCTTTCGGCGCTCACGGCTTTATATTAGCAGATATAGTCGATGATAAGGTTGTTAGCTCATTAACTGACGTAGTTAAACGATGGGGAGGACCATTTGAGATAATACAGGGGGTAAACTCGATCGAATACATAAAGAAGTGGAAGAAAATGAATGGTGAGGTAATACATCTAACAATGTATGGTGAACCAATAGATTACGTAATAGATCAGATAAGATATAATGGTAGAGATAAACTAGTTATTGTGGGTGCAGAAAAAGTCCCCCGTATATACTATGATTTAGCTGACTACAATATCGCTATAGGTAATCAACCACATTCAGAAGTTGCTGCTTTAGCGATATTCCTGGATAGACTATTTGAGGGTAGAGAATTATATTTAAAATTTAGCAAGTGGAGGATAAGAGTAGTACCACAAAGGAGAGGTAAACGTATTGAGCGACTCGAAAAACCCCATTGTAAGACTTGTAGAGTTAATGCTCGGCGAGAAAGCGGGTAAAATATTCGAGTACATATATAAAAGACTTGATGAAGTTCAAGATGAGGAAATTGCAAGAGAGCTAGGACTTAAGCTAAATGAAGTTAGGAAATTACTCTACCAGCTCTCGGAGCAGGGACTTGTATCATACAGGAGAGTAAGAGATAAGAGTACAAGTTGGTACACCTACTATTGGCGTGTAAGAAAAGATGAAATACCATCACTAATACAGTTTAGAAAAAAGATTACATTATCCAAACTTAAACTAAGACTTAAAGCTGAAGAGTCCACTACATACTATGAGTGTCCAGTAGATAAAACCCGCTACTCATTTGATGAAGCACTTGAAAATGAATTCCGCTGTCCACGATGTGGTTCACAATTAGTTTACGTAGACAACTCAGATATAATAGATGTATTGAAAAAATATATTGCACTGTTGGAGAGGGAAATTGCTCAGAAAGGATAAAACAAAATATAACGTTATAGATTTATTTTGTGGTGCAGGAGGGTTTGCTAGAGGATTTGTAGAAGTAGGGTTTAATGTAGTCTTAGCAATAGACAACATGGAGCCTGTTGCTAGAACGTTTAAAATAAACTTTCCTGAAACCATAGTTTTATGTGAAGACATAAAGAACATTAACGATAGAATTCTTAAACGATTATTACTAGGTAAACAGGTTGATGTTGTAATAGGCAGTCCTCCATGTGAGCCATTCACAGCTGCTAACCCTAGAAGAAAACCCAACCCCCTAGATAGGCTATATGTAGATCCGATAGGCCAGTTGGTATTACACTTTATTAGAATAGTGGATTATGTAAGACCGAAAATATTCATTATGGAGAATGTGCCACATATAGCCGAAGGCGAACTTAAACGTGCTCTAAGAGAGGAGTTTAAACGTATAGGCTATAATAGGATATATTTTAACCTACTAAAAGCTGAAGATTACGGTACACCATCACATAGACTAAGAATGTTTATATCAAATATACCAATAAAGCCGAGGAAGAGGAGGGGGAAAATAACAGTAGAAGAAGCATTAAGTAGTCTACCTCCACCAACACCTGAAATACCAAATCATGAGCCTGTTCCAATATCGCCTAGAAAACTTAGGAGAATTAGTAGGTTGAAGTGGGGTCAAGCATTAGTTAGATTCTATGGGTTTATGGGGAAACTCTATCCAAACCTTATACGGTTACATCCACATAAAATAGCTCCAACAGTTTTAGGGTGTTCAAGATTCATACATCCATATGAGGATAGATTTTTAACTGTAAGAGAGCAAGCTAGGTTAATGGGTTTTCCAGACGATCATATATTTCTAGGTGGTAGAGATCTACAATATAACCAGGTTGGTGAAGCTGTTCCAGTACCCTTATCTAAAGCTATAGCTCAAGTAGTTTTAGAAAAACTAGAGGAGGAGGACTACTAGTATGCCCCTCTTCATAGCCCTACATAATATACATAGCGTTCAAAGAGTAATTGATATGGTTAGAGTTGTAAAGGCATTTAAGAATATAGTATCTACACTCATAATAACTAAAGCTGTTGGAGCAGCAGCTCAAAGTGGTATTCCCGAGGCATTCAAGATAGCATTTAAGGAGTCTTTAAAAATAATATACCTTCAAGACCTAAATGACAT